>CALHPT010000361.1 GCA_938036405.1 uncultured Tannerella sp. | reverse complement strand
CTCCTTTTCTTGTGTCAAGACAAGAAAAGGAGAAGGACAAGGGCTCTGCCTCTTTACCCCGTGTCAAGACAAGAAAAGGAGAAGAACAGGGGCTTTGCCCCTTTACCCCCACCTTCTTTTCTTCCCTTGATGGAAGAAAAGAAGGCAAAAGAAGATCAAGGCGTCAGGGACGCCGGCCAAGTTTTCCGGGTACCCGGCCAAACTTCCCTGCCCCGGCAGGGGACGTCAGGGACGCTGGCCAAGTTTTCCGGGTACGTTATGCACCTACAGCGCAGTAGTTAGAGGGTAGAATCTACTTCTGACTACCCGGCCTTTAGGCCGTAACTACCGGGGGCAAAGCCCCCTGACTACCGTGCCCGAATGGGCGCATAACTACCTGCGGCCGACAGGCCGTTAGGTAATCTCTTCTTTCATAATGCGCAACGCCAGCTCCGGATTGACGGCGCTCAGCAGCCCCATCGAGGCGAAGATGTATCGTCGGTCTAACTTGTAGGACGGGTGCTGCGGTTTGGCGTAAGTGAAGTCGCTCGCGTCGGCCTTCGAACCCTCGAGGATATAGTCCGGGTGCTCGCTGTGGATGATGGCGCCGCCAATGCCGACCACGTAAGCCACATCGGCGAGGTCTTTTCCCGTCAGCGCGAACAACTGTCCGCACGGCGTGTAGACCGTCTGGTAGACGCCGCAATGGCGCTCCACCGCGAGGCGTATGGCACCGCGTGCCAGCTCCTCCTCGATGCGTTGCTCCACGCTGCCCGACTCCGCCAAGGTGTCCGGATGCTCCGTGCACAGGCGCACCCACGCCTCCACCTGATCGCGTCCGGCTGCAGCCGCATCGGCCACCGCGTCGAGATCCAGTTCATCGGCCAGCGACGACAGGCTGTAACGCATGCCCAGATCGCCCTCTACCGTACGCTTGGCATACGGCTCTGGCAGACCCTTCGTCACTGCGCCGTCGATCGTCGGCTTACCGTCTGTCATCGAGTAGACGTCCGTCGTGGCGCCGCCGATGTCGATAGCCAGCAGATCGCCCACACCGGGCTCCTTGCGGGTGCCCTTGCTGAAGAGTTCGCAGCCGTTCATCACCGCCAGTGGCGTAGGGATGATGCGGTGCGGCGTCATTTCCTGCACACGGCTCAGCCCTTTAGCCTCGATGATGCGACTGATGAAGAGTTCCTTGATCTTCTCCTTCGCCGGCGCGATGTTGAGCCGATTAAACTCCGGCATCACATTGTCCGTGATCACATAATTCTTGTTCGACGCCGCAAAGACCTCCTCCAGCTCGTACGAGGCCGACTTGTTGCCAGCCACGATGACGGAGAAGTTGCGATCGATGGCGCAGAGGCGTCGGGCATTGGCCACGATCACCTCCTTGTTTCCGCCGTCCGTACCGCCGCAGAGCAGCACTAAGTCGGGGTCGATACGGTAGATCTCGTCTTGTTCCTGCTTCGAAATCTCGAAGGCGTATGTCTTGACCACCTTGGCACCAGCGCTGGAGGCTGCCAGACGAGCCGCCTTGGATGTCAGCTCGGGCACGAGCCCCAGCGCGACCATCTTCAGCCCGCCCGCAGCACTACTGCAGCAGAGTAGCTCGTCGTACGCAAACGGTTCGCCGAGCGATTCCTCCAGCTGCGCCAGTGCGTTGCGGAAGCCCACACGCACGTCCGTGTCGATCGTGGTGAAGGCCGCAGCAGTGGCCACCACACAACCGCGATCAGCGTCGATGGCGCTCAATTTCGTGTACGTAGACCCGAAATCGACAGTAAGGTATTTCATCGTTGAATGTGAGAGTGTGTGGGGGAAGAATGCTTATTGAGCGGCCGCAGCGGCTTCGCGTGCTTCGAGGAGTGCTTGCAGGTCTTGGATCGTTGTCTCGATCGCTGTGCCCGGGGGATAAACCTTATTGAAGCCCATCGCCATGAAGCGCTTCTCAACGTCTTCAAAGTTCTGCTTACCCACCACGAGGTTGCCGCCAGCAAAGAGGGGGATGTCTTTCAGACCGGCCTCGTCACACTTCTCGCGCAGCCCGTTGCAGTCGATCTCGCCGTGCCCATAGAGCGACGAAACGAGGATGGCGTCTGCGTTAGTTTCCAACGCTGCTTCAATGTACTCTTCCTGTGCCACCATCACGCCCAAGTTGACGACCTTGAATCCGGCCTGCTGGAGCGCAAAGGCGATGATCTTATTGCCGACGGCATGCGCGTCCGCACCGATCACTCCTGTTACGATAGTTTTCTGTTTCATTATTATTTGATTGAGGATGGGGCAAAGGAAGAGACTTTGCCATGAATAAAACAAGCCTGCGCTGCGGATTTTTTAACGAGCTTACGATCTCATCTAAACCGCGTTTCGGACGGTAACAAACCGACACCAAAGCCACGCTTTTCGGTTTCGATCCGTTTGGAGCCCGTGATGGGGCGTATTGACTCGTCGCCCCTGACGAGCCATCCAACGCCTCTCCCGACCACCGCATAGCCCCCCGCGCCCATCCAACTTCCGTTATTAGAATTTAGTTATTCACTTAGCTTTGCGCTCCCCAAATCGGGGAGAAAGGCATTCATTTAAGAGAGATATACAATAACAATACACACTCACATCATCACACCAAAGAAATCATGAGTAAAAAGAACTTCTTGCCATTCCTTGTAATGGCCGCCATTCTCATGGCACTCGCTTCCTGCTCGGGGAAGCTCAAGCCGCTTTCGGCGCAGTACATTCAGGCCGATCCGCAGCCCTTGGAAGCTGTCGGCGGACAAGTGCCTGTCACGATCAGCATTGCTTATCCCGCCAAGTGGTTCAAGAAAAACGCTACGCTGACGATCACGCCCGTGCTCCGCTATCCCGGTGGCGAAACGTGGGGAACAGCCTACACCTTCCAAGGCGAAAAGGTGCGCGCCAACAACCAAGTGGTCGCCTACGCAACGGGTGGCAACGTCACCATGAAGTCGTCTTTCAAGTATAAACCCGAGATGAAGCGATCGGAGCTTTACCTGACCTTCGACGTGAAGATCGGCAACAAGTCGTCACGACTGCCTGACATCAAAATAGCCGACGGCGTCATCGCCACCTCCGCGCTGGCTAACGCCGCCACGGCCAACCCCGCAGTGGGCGCTGACAAGTTCCAGCGCATCATCAAGGAGGCCTACGACGCCAACATCCTCTTCCTCATCCAGCAGGCCGAGCTCCGCTCCAATGAGTTGAGCAAGGGCGAACTGAAGGACTGGAAGGATCGCGTGAAGAAAGCTAACGATGCCGCCAACCAAAACGTCTCCGTCGAAGTCTCTGCCTACGCCTCGCCCGACGGCGGACTCTCGCTCAACGAATCGCTGGCCGAGCGACGCGAAGCCAACACGACGCGCTACCTGAAAGGCGAACTGAACAAACGCAAAATCGACGTCCCCGTTGGCGCACACTACACGGCGCAGGACTGGGAGGGCTTCAAGGAGCTCGTCTCGAAGTCGAACTTGCAGGACAAAGACCTCGTCCTGCGCGTCCTCTCCATGTATTCCGACCCCGAGCAGCGCGAGCGTGAGATCAAGAACATCTCCACCGTCTTCCGCTCTCTGGCCGACGAGATCCTGCCCAAGCTGCGCCGCTCACGCCTGACGGCCAACATCGAAATCATCGGTAAATCGGACGAAGAGATCAGTCGCCTGGCACAGTCGAACCCCAAAGCGCTCAACGTCGAGGAGCTGCTCTACGCCGCCACCCTGACCACGAACGACGTCGACCGTGAGGCGATCTACACCAAGGCCTCCGAGCTCTTCCCCGGCGACTACCGCACCTGGAACAACATCGGTATGCAGCGCTACTATGCCGGCGACCTCCGCAAGGCCGAGGAACTCTTCAACAAGTCCAACAGCGTGCAGCAGAACAGCGCCGCCAACATCAACCTCGGCCTCCTGGCCCTCACTTGTGGCGAGCGCGACAAGGCGCAGCAGCTCATCGGCGGCGCCTCTGACGTGGCTGAGCTTGGCGAGGCCCTCGGCATGCTCTACCTCGAGCAGGGCGACTACGCCAAGGCCGTCAGCTCGTTCGGCGCAGCCAAGACGAACAACGCCGCCCTGGCCCAGATCCTCACCAAGGACTACAGCAAGGCCTCGCAGACCCTCAACGCCGTGACCCGCCCGGACGCAACGACGGACTACCTCAAGGCCATCGTCTCCGCCCGCACGAACGACGCTGCCGGCGTCATCAGCCACCTCAAGGCGGCCATCAGCAAGAAGAAATCCCTGGCCCGTGAGGCCGCCAACGACCTGGAGTTCGCTAAGTACGCCAAGGACGCGGCCTTCACGAACCTCGTGCGATAACTGAAACAATTCATTAGAGACGGCCTCGGCCGATCTCGTTTTCTAAAAGAATTAGAGGCGGCGCGCACCCGTGAAGGGCCCGGCCGCCTCGCTTTTTTTCACCCCCTTTTTCTTCATGATTATGTCTGAAAACCCTCTCCCCAGGCCGTTGCTCGGTCGGTTCACGCCTAAAAACGGCGTTCCGGGCGCGTTGCTCGGTCGGTTCATGCCCAAAAACGGCGTCCCGGGCGCGTTGCTACATGGGTTTACGCCCAAATTCCGGGTGTTAGCCCCGATACTGAGTGTGGCTGTTCTGGCCATCTGCTTGACTGCATGCGGCGGACAGGCGCGGATAGATAAAGAGGATCTGGCGGCTCGTGAGGCTGCGCGGCAATACGCTGACTCTGCGGCATGGCAGACCATCGATCGAGCCGATTTCTCCATCCGGTATCCGAGCGACTGGACGCTGCAGCCCGAGAGCGAGAACGCTGTCTTTTATCTCTATGCCCCGGCAGAGAGCGACGGGGATCGCTTCCGCGAGAATGTGTCGCTCGTCGTGGAGGTATTGCCCAGTGGTCAATACGATGCCGATAGCTACGTCGAGGAGGCCGTCAAACTCCTACAAGTTCAGGTGACAAAGAATGAGCGCGTCGAGTGGGCCGGTCACGTGGGGCGCCGGTTGGTCTATACGCAGCGACCTGCGTTGGACATTGTGACTACGAACGAGCTTTACGTGTGGGTCATCAACGGAAAGGCTTACCTACTTGCGTTCAGTCGCGAGGAGGGAAACGATGGCGAGCAAGCCGTCACGGGGCAGCGCATCCTGCAAACCTTTGAGTTGAAATAAAAGCACCCTATGCGCGATCATGGATCGACGTATTGTTTTAGGGCTATCGTCTTCGGTCGGTAGCCCTATATTTTTACTGGTTCGTTTCATTGATCGCGATCAATACACCTAACCTGTAACATGAAAACACTTCTGAGTAGGCTCAAAAGCGCGATTGTGTAACTCGAAATGGCTTTTGATTACGATCAATGGAGTAAAATGTAGGCAAATGATGGTCTTGATCAGGGCGCGATGTGTAATTCATAAACAGGTTTGTACTTTTGAATGAGATCGGAGGTGCGCATCAGTAGGTAGCTGGCTGTTTTGAATAAAGCGGAGACGTAGGCTGTGATACAGGGCATAGATTCGCGAGGTGGAGGTGCGAATGAGATGGTAGATAGTTAGTGTATTGCTTAATGTATGAGAGATGAGGAGAGAGGCAGGTTGGATGTACAGCAAAGAAGAACCGCCCCCACAGGCCGGATTTTGGCCCCAAACAGCCCGAAAAATGGACCGCAGACGCCGTTTTTGGCCGTGAACAGACCCAAAAACACACCTAAAGACACCGCTCGCACCCCCGATTCGCCCTAACTTTGCGCCCGTACATTAGAATTTGACTCCGAACCCTATGCATTTACCTGCGCTTATTGTCGATTTGGTCGTTATTCTCATTGCTGCGGGTCTGACCACCCTGCTTTTCAAATGGCTCAAACAGCCGCTCGTATTGGGCTACCTGTTGGCGGGCGTGCTGGCGGGGCCGGCCGTCAAGGTACTGCCGACGGTGCGCGAGGTCTCGAGCATCGACACATGGGGCGAGATCGGCGTCATCTTCCTGCTCTTCAACCTCGGGCTCGACTTCAGCGTCAAGAAGCTGATGAAAGTCGGGGGCACGGCCACGGTGGGTGCCGCCACGGTGCTCATCGGCATGATGTTCGTCGGCTATACGGTCGGCTCGGCCCTCGGGCTGGATCGGATGAACTGCATCTTCCTCGGCGCCATGCTGTCCATGTCGTCCACGACGATCATCTTCAAAGCCTTCGACGAGATGGGGCTGCGCAGCCGGCAGTTTACGGGCGTCGTGTTCGGTATCCTCATCGTGGAAGACATCTTCGCCGTGCTCATGCTCGTGTTGCTCTCCACGCTGGCCGTCAGCCGGTCGTTCGAGGGCGAGGAGCTGCTGATGAACATCGGCCGCTTGATGCTCTTCCTGGTCGGCTGCTTCGTGTTTGGCATCTATTTCATCCCCTCGCTGCTGCGGGCCACGCGGAAATACCTCAACGACGAGATGCTGCTCATCGTCAGCATCGGGCTATGCTTCGGGCTGGTGTACATCGCCAACGCGATGGGCTTCTCGTCGGCTCTGGGCGCGTTCATGATGGGCGCCATCCTGGCCGAAACGGTCGAGGCGGAGCATATCGAGGGGCTGGTCAAACCGGTGAAAGACCTCTTCGGGGCCATCTTCTTCGTCTCCGTGGGCATGCTGATCGACCTTGAGGTCTTGTGGGAATATAAGTGGTATGTGGCCATCCTCACGGTGGTCGTCATGGTCGGTCAGCTGGTGTTCGGCACATGCGGCGTGCTCCTCTCGGGCCGGCCGCTCAAGACGGCCATCCAGAGCGGCTTCTCGTTGACGCAAATCGGTGAGTTCGCCTTCATCCTCGCCTCGCAAGGCATAGCGCTGAAGGTGATGCAGCCCTATATGTACCCCATCATCGTGGCCGTTTCCGTGGTCACCACCTTCTTCACGCCCTACATGATCCGCCTGGCCGATCCGGCTTATGCCCGCCTGGAGCGCGGCCTGCCCGCCAGTTGGATCCGCTTCTTGGACCGCTACGCATCGGGCTCGAACACCATCCGCCAGCAGAGCGAATGGCGACAGTTCCTGCGCGCCGTCAGTCGGTTTGTGGGCGTCTACCTGGCCGTGACGCTTGTGCTGCTCTTCGTCTGGCTCCAATTCGTTGTGCCGCTCATCGGGCAGGTGTTGCCCGGGCTCAACGGGCGGATCGTCTCGCTCGTGGTGCTGCTGCTACTGATGGCGCCGCTGCTGCGGGCCATTATGATGAAGAAGAATCGCTCCGAGGCCTTCCAGCGGCTGTGGAGCGACAATAAATACAACCGCGGCCCGCTTGTCTCGCTCATCGCGCTGCGCATTCTCCTCGCCCTGGCTTTGGTGCAGGTGCCGACGGCCATGCTGCTACACATCAACCCGCTCTGGGAGGCCGCCATCACGGTGTCCGTTGTGCTCGTCATCCTGTTTTCAAAGGGCGTCAAGGCGCGGTCGATCCTCATCGAGCAACATTTCGTCAGCAACCTCTCGGCGCGTGAGGCCGAGAAGGATCGGCGTGCACCCGTGCGGCGTGACTTCGCCAACCACCTTCTGGAGCGTGACCTCCACCTGACGGATATTGAGATCCGCCCCGATTCGCCCAGCGTAGGCCTGACGCTGAAAGAGCTGGACTTCCGTCGGAAGTGCAACGTGAATGTCGTGACCATCATCCGCGGCGGTCGTCGGATCAATATCCCCGGCGGTGAGGAGCGCCTCTACCCGTCGGACAAGGTGGTCGTGGTCGGCTCCGATGCCGACATCCAGCGCTTCCTGCAATACGTGACCGAGCGCTACAATAAGGCCGCCGAGGCACGCCGCAAACAGAAACGGAAGGAGATGAACATCGAGCAGTTTATCGTCGTGCAGGGCTCGCGGCTGGTGGGTCGTTCGATCCGTGAGTCCGGCATCCGCGACAAATCGCAGTGCCTCGTGATCGGTATCGAGCGCGGCGACACGTCGATCAAGAATCCGCCGCCCTCCACCGTCTTCGAGCCGGGCGACATCGTCTGGATCGTGGGCGAACACGAGAAGGCCATCCAGCTGAGCGAGGGCAAGACGTTGTGATGGCGAATTGTCTGTGATTAGATCGGCTCCCGATAGCCTCCCTTTGATTCATCCGAAGATTTCAAACCCATTTTATACTACACACATGATGAAAAGAACGAAAACATCTACTCGTCTCGGCCGTCGGCCGATGTACCTCGCAGGGCTGTTTGTACTCCTTGCCCTCGTCACCCCTTCGGTAGCGAATGCGCAGCTTGGGTATCCCACGGAAGCGCACGACCATGACCACAAAGGGCGCATTTTCGCCGGTGGTGCACTGACCTATTGGCGCAACACCAAGGAGCGCACGACCACCTTCGATTTCAGTCCCGAGATCGGCTATCTCTTCAACGACACCTGGGGCACAGGCCTCCTTATCGGCTATGAGCACGGGTCGGCAGGCGAAGGCCCTGCTCGCAGCGTAGAGAATGCCTTCAAGATCTCCCCTTTCGTGCGCTGCTACTACATGCATCGGGGGCCTTTCAACCTGTTCATGGATGGCGGCGCGGGAGTCAACTTTGCCGAGGAGCGCAAGGGCGGATCGGTGGAGCGTCGCAACGGCTTCGAGGTCGGTATCCGCCCCGGTGGCTGTGTCGATCTGACTGAGGGGCTGTGTCTCTGCCTCCGCTTCGGCTTTCTCGGCTACCGCAGCGGCTACTTCTCCGGTGAAGAGCCAGGCCTCGGGCACGACGGCTTCGGTATACGCTTCGCTCCCGAAGAGTTAATGATCGGGCTGGAGCTGGAGTTCTGACCGTTTCGGCCTCAGTCTACAGACGCGAAAGGGGGTATGTCCAAATGAATGGACATACCCCCTTCTTCTGTGCTGTCGGACGCAGCGAGAGCGGGATCAGTGCGCGGCAATGACCTCGATCTCCACGAGACCGCCCTTCGGCAACTTGCACACGTCGATGGCCGACCGTGCAGGACAATCCATGCCGGCAAACTGCGCGGCATAGACCTCGTTGACGACGGCGAAGTCGTTCATGTCGACCAGAAAGACGGTGGCCTTCACCACGTCTGCCAGCGTGTAGCCGGCTTCGGTGAGGATAGCGCGGAGGTTACGGAAGGCCTGTTCGGCCTGTTCGCGGACACCGCCCGGTACAAAGTCGCCCGTAGCCGGGTCGAGGCCCAGCTGACCGGACACAAACAGCAGGTTACCCGCCTCTACAGCCTGACTGTAGGGCCCAATGGCCGCGGGCGCTTGGTTGGTTGCAATTACTCTTTTCATTTCAGTATAGGGTTAGGGATGAATTTATGCCTGATTGACGGCGCGAATCACGGCGTCCACCTCCTCGTCGGTGAGGGTAGGATACATCGGTAGACTGAGGATCGCGTCGGCGAAGTCGTCTGTCGGGGTACGTGGCACGTCCTTGCATGGGCCGTGGTAGGCACGTTGCCGACGGATGGGAACGGGGTAGTGGATGAGTGTGCCGACACCCTCTCGTGCCAGTCGCTCGGCGAGCGCGTCGCGGTTCTTAGCTCGGACGACGAAGAGGTGGTAGTTCGGCAGGCCGTACGCGTGCTCTGTAAGGCATTCCACAGCCGTTAGCCCACCGCGATAGCGTGCTGCGATGGCGCGCCGACGGGCGTTCCAGGCGTCGAGATGGTGCAGCTTGACACGCAGAATGGCCGCCTGCATCTCGTCTAACCGGCTGTTGATACCCTCGTATTCGTGGTGGTAGCGTACCGTCTGGCCGTAGTTGCGGAGCGAGCGAAGGCGTTCGGCTGTAGCGTCGTCGTTGGTCGTGATCGCGCCGCCGTCGCCATAGGCTCCAAGATTCTTGGTGGGGTAGAAGGAGAAGGCGGCGCAGTCGCCCCAGCATCCCGCCTTACGGTCGTGATAGGTCGTGCCTGCCGCTTGCGCACAGTCCTCCATCACCTTCAAGCCGTGCGTCCGTGCGATACGGAGGATGGCATCCATGTCGCAGCTCTGTCCGTAAAGGTGGACGGGGATAAGGCATTTGGTCCGTGGGGTGATATGTGCCTCGATGAGGCGTTCGTCCATGAGGCCATCCTCCGGACGGATGTCGATGACGACGGGGGTAGCGCCGGCTTGTACGATGCCGGTGATAGTGGCGAAGGCGGTCATGTCGGTGGTGATCACCTCATCGCCGGGGCCAATATCCATGCCGCGCAAGGCCAGAGCGATGGCTTCGGTACCGTTGGCCACACCGACACAGTGTCGGACGCCGAGGTAGTCGGCAAACTCACGTTCGAAGGCCTCGCCTTCTTTCCCGAGGATGTACCAGCCGGAGTCGAGTACACGGCGCAGGGCCGCGTCGATCTCGGTACGGATGGCCTCGTATTCGCGCTTGAATTCGTTGAATAGGATCATATTATCAGAATCGTTATCGGCCTTTGGCCGGGTAGTAATTAGAGAATTGTTCGATGTCGGGGCGGTTCATATGTTCGCCTGCGCTTCCTTGACGATGCCGAAGGGCGTGCGGGTCTGTCGATGGGTACGTGTCTCGCGGCGCAGGGCACGGTTGAAGCGGAGGGCATCGGGCGTGACGTAGCCGCGCGAATGGTCGAGGTGGAGGCAGACGGCGGAGTAGCGAATCTGTCGGCCGCGGATTCCCGCGTTCTCGAGGCGTTCGCCCAGCTCACGGTCCTCGCCGCCATAGGCCATGCGTTCGTCGAAGCCGTTGGCCGATGTGATGTCGCGAAGCCAGCCCGAGGCGTTGTGGCCGTTCCATGTCGGACGTGTGGGGGTGAAGGCATTCAGTAGACGCTCCTTGAGACCGAAGGCGGAGAGCTTGTTGTTCTTAAACGACGACGGCATACCGTGCGACTTGAGCCACGCTGCGCGGAAACACCGGCCGCTAAGGATGTCGTCGCGGGTGATGGCCTTCGACGTCGCCATCGGCAGCTTGTGGTAGCCGCCACTGAGGAAGCGTCCTGGTGCACGGCGTGCGAGATGCACGGCCACGAAGTCGCAGCGCGGGATGCAGTCGCCGTCGCTGAAGAGCAGGTAGTCCGTTGTAGCCTCTGCGATCGCTTTGTTCAGGATTTCGCACTTGCGGAAGCCTTCGTCTGGATGCCACACGTGGCGGATGGGGAAGGTCACCTCGCCCTGCATGCGTTCGATCAGGCTTCGGGTGCGGTCGTCCGATCCATCGTCGGCAATTACCACCTCGAAGCGCCGATCCGTCTGTGCCTCGTAGCCCCAGAGCACTTTCTCGAGCCACTCGGGCTGGTTGTAGGTGGAAAGGATCACGGACAACTCCTTCCGACTGCCCTCCGCTGCAGCATCATCGAGGGCAATAGGTAGTGGGCGTTTGCGGGCGAAGCGTCGCCAGAAGGCCTGTCGGGCCGACAGCATCCACGCCGTGCATTGCGCCACGTCCGCTCCGCGTGTCTCGGCATACGCTTCGGCCAACAGGCGGAACATGCGCTCTCCGCCCCACAGTCTGGCAAAGTTTGCACAGCCACGGCGCACCGATACGGGGCCGAAGTGCATGCGGTTGATGTCGACTAAACAGAAGTCTATGCCTTGGGTGCCCTTCCGGAAGAGGATGTTGCCGGGCGAATAGTCGGCGTGCAGGAACCCTGCTTTGTGCACCCGCGCCGTGAAGCAGGCGAAGGCGCGGAGGATGTCCTCCCGACCGTCGATGCCGCCACGCCCGAACTCGTAGAAGTTGCGGTCGTGAGGAACCTGTTCGCTGACGAAGTAACTGCGACGAATCAGTCCGCCCTGCCGTTCGATGAGGCAGGCCAGCGGTATGGGCGTCTCGATGCCCGCCCGACGCAGACGCAGCGCATAGTCGTAGGCGCGTCGAGCCTTGGGAGCACGGAAGAACGTGTAGACGAAACGTAAGGGGAGGGGCGGCACGCGATAACGCTTCACGTTGATCTGTCGGCCGTCCGGAAGGTCAAACACACGAATCTCGTTACGCTGGCGATAGATCACCCGGCCACCCTGCTCGAATGCCTCGGGCAGCGAATGCACGAAGCGGCGCAGCGACTCGTCGGCGTCAGGGATAAGCGTCACATCAATGCTTGAGGCCACGGAGCGTGCGTTGCGAGTTATCGTGCAGTGTGAGGCGGATCAGGTAGACACCTGCAGGGAGCGTGTGCACATCGACGGACGTACCCGGGCGATCCTGCTTCAGGAGGAGTCTACCGTCAGCGCCGAAGATCTCGATCTGGCTGACGCGCTCGGCAGCGCGGAGGGTAAGGTGATCGCCGAAGGGATTTGGGTAGATGGCCGGCTCGGTGGCATCCACCTCCGCATTAGCTGTCGGATTGAAGGGGGTCATCGCACTCGGCGCGCTCTCGCGGCTGCCATAGAGGGCCGCCACTTGATAGTTCACCGTCCGTGTCAGCGTTGAGGGGTCGGTGTAACGTGTCGGCGTGGTGCCAACGGTGGCCAACTTGGCGCGGTCGCGATAGATGACGTAGCCCGTCACCTCGGGGAAGGCATAGGGCTGCATGCTGCGCAGCACTGCACGTTCGCTGACGCCCTCCACCCGTGCACTGCGCAGGTGAGGCGTAACATCAGACGGGGGGAGCACTTGTGCTCGACGGCAGTCTGCATTCGTGCCGCATTCTTCCAGCACTCCCCTGCGCGAGCTGACTACGGCGGAGATGAAGAAGTTGAGGTTGAAGTTCGCCGCATCACGTCCTGTATGCAGTCGCTCCCAGGCGTGACCGTCGAAGGAGTAGAGATCGCCCTTGCCATCGATGGCCGGGCCATCGTCGCATACGGCGGGGAAGTTCGAGGCTGCGGCGGAGAGGCGGGAGACGTAGATGGCTACGGTGAGCGCCTCCGAGGCGTCGATTGTGAAGGGTGTGGTAAGCTTCACGGTGTTTGTTACGCCGTAGGTGTAGGTCTGCGTGATGGGCTGCTTGTAGGTGCGTGTACCCTGCGTGATGTAGACCTCATACGTGTTATCGCGCGTCGGAGTGAAGCGCACGGCTGTGATGGTGCGGAGGTTGAGCGGTTTGAGGTCGGTAGGCTCCCAGCGTTGGCCGAAATAGAAGGGACGCGACTCGCCCGTATTGTTCACGTTCACCTGTCGACGAGCTCGCGTACCGCCCCAGTAGATGGATTGCTCATACACGGGAGCCTCCCACAAGACGGCAGCCCGGCCACCCGTGGTGCGCGTCGCTTTCACGTCCGTCGGTGCCTTCAGCTCGGTCAGCTCGATGGTGGCGGAGGGGCCTGCGGATTCTTCGCCGGAGGGGTAGACCGCCGTCACGCGGTAGGTGATCGTGCCGTGGCCTGGCGAGGCATCGGTGTAAGTGAGTGCGGTCGACTCGGCGATCTTTGTTTGGTCGCGGTAGATGTAGTATGTCTTGGGGGTACCCGAGGCGGGTGCCGTCCACGTCAGGCGTACGCCGCCGTTATTCGATGTGGCTTGTAGCGACGTAGGCGCGGCCGCGGTGCGGTGATAACGTCCGTCGAGCACCTCTACGCCGCTGTTTTTGGGGTCGAGATAACGGTCGAAATGCGTGTCCGTGCCCGCCTGTTTGTTCCAGTGATAGCTGAGCTTGCCATAGAGGTTGTCGCCCTCGGGCTTTGTGCACGACGACGTGCCGCCTGTCAGTGATCCCACGATGCGCTTGTCGCTGTTGAAGAGCGGTGCGCCGGACGAGCCGACCTCGGTCACGCCGTGGCCATTGGCGGTACGGGCAAAGACGGCATTCCAGTGCGCATGCGCCGCACCCTCCAAACCATTCTCGCCGTAGAACGTGGCCGCAGCGAGCGGACGGGTGTAGGTGGAGATCTTCATGTAGTCGCCCTGCGGGTGGTGGAGCGAGATGCCCCAAGCCGATCCCCGATCGCTGCGGTCCCAGCCGTTGTAATAGACGTTGTAGTTCTCCGGGATGCTCTGTCGGAGCAGGAGCAGCATGCCGTCCGACCCGCCATGGGTGGGCGTGGAAGCTAGGCGTGTGCAACCCACCATGCTACGCGTGGTCGTCAGTCCGCTCTGGTTGCTGCAGCCGCTGTATTCCATGTGGAAAATGAATTGCCATTGGCGCAGATCGTTGTCGGTGGCCTTGACGCCTGAGGCATCTTGAGCACAGTGCGTGGCGGTGAGGATGTAGGGCTTCAAGTCCTGCGCCGTATTGTTCAGCAACGAGCCAGTGCAGACGTAGCCGCGGTCATTGATCCGCTGGAGCATGTGGCAGACGCCTCGCTTTTCGTTTTGCCAGGAGTCACCCTCGGAGCAGTTTACGTTCACCTCGCACGAAGCCGATGTGCGTCGAAGCTGTGCCCCTTGGCGCCAGATGCGGTCGCCCTCGAGCAGGTTGTAGCCATACCCCACGGCCTCGATCTCCAGTCGTGGCTGACGGCCGTCCGGGCCCGGAGCGTATTCCAGCGTGATGGCATCGCCCGAGATGAAACCCGTGGCGAAGCGTCCGCCGTCGGGGTTGGTGGCGTGGGTATAGGCTCCCAAGAGCTCCGATTTGTCCTGATTATATAGGTAGAGGCGCCCACCTTCGGGGATGAGGAAGTCGGCGTAATAGAGCATCAGGGCCTGTGCGCCCTCGGCCTCGATCTCCAGCTGCCAGATGGTCTGGCCGTCGGGGAGGGTGGTCCATGCGCCGGCGTTCTGGGGGTTCATCTTGACGTCGATGAGTCGGGAGACGCACCGCGGCGCCAATCCCTCGCTCTCACGCCAGCTGCCGACCAGCTTTTCGTCGGCTATGCTGAAGTTCACGGCCACCTTCTCGGCCGCGGCTCGACTGCGCAGCGTCTGTTCATAGCGGAAGCTGGGCGGTGTGCCCCCCTCACTCATCTGCGCTTTGGCGCCCGCTGCCATTCCCCAGGTCAGGCACCCTGCGAGCGCGGCGCGCAGGATCGTTGATTGGATAGGATTCATAATAGTATAGTGATTGACTACTCGCTCTGGAAGCGAGCGGCGCAAAAGTAGAGCGATTTCAACGATCGAGTGGGCGAGGATTTGAGGCTATACCGCGGAGGGAGAAGCCGTACGTCTCCATCTGCTCTGCGCGCCCCCATTGGCCCTCCTTGCACGCCGGGCATGCTGCTGGAGTCAGACGAGGTGAGGTGGAGAATTAACCTTTTTAGGTCAGAATTAGCGCGTTGTCGTATATTGCGCCCACAAAAACAAAAGGTTATGTGCATGAAAAAGGAAAAGTTCCATATCGAGTACATCTTCGACAAGGTGTCGAACCATAGCTTGTGGAATCATCTGACTA
>CALHPT010000360.1 GCA_938036405.1 uncultured Tannerella sp. | reverse complement strand
CAGGCTTGCATGGCTCCGATATACAGTATATCACGCCCAAACAGGCTTGCATGGCTCCGATATACAGTATATCACGCCCAAACAGGCTTGCATGGCCCGATATACAGTATATCAGCCCCGAGCAGGCTTGCATGGCTCGATATACAGTATATCAAGCGCCACGACCTCCCCCCAAAAAAGAAGTCCCCCGAGCCATGGACCTACCATCCATGCCCGGGGGACTTTTTCATGCGATCGACAGTCGGCGCGGCTTACCGACGACCGCCGCCGTTGCCACCTTGGCGAGGCGGACGACTGCCACGGGCCGCAGGCTCCGTGTAGCCTTCGGGTTTCGGCATGAGCGCACGGCGCGAGAGCTTGAACTTGCCCGTCTTCGGATCGATGTCCACGAGCTTCACCACAACGCGGTCGCCCTCCTTGAGGCCGGCCTCTTCGACCGTCTCGAGGCGTTTCCAATCGATCTCCGAGATGTGCAGCAGGCCGTCCTTGCCAGGCATGAACTCAACAAAGGCGCCGTAAGGCATGATGGACGAGATCTTGCCCTCGTACGTCTCACCGACCTCAGGCACAGCGACGATGGCGCGGATGGCGCGCAGGGCTGCGTCGATCGATTCCTTGTTCGTGGCGGCCACCTCGACGATGCCGACGTTGTCCACCTCGTCGATGGAGATCGTGGCGCCAGACTTCTCCTGGATGCCCTGGATAATCTTTCCGCCCGGGCCGATGACGGCGCCGATGAACTCCTTACCGATGGTGAAGGTTTCGATGCGCGGAGCGTGCGGTTTAAGCTCAACGCGCGGTTCGGGTTGCGCCTCGACGATCTTGTTAAGGATATGCAGGCGTCCCTCCTTGGCTTGTGCCAGGGCGCGCTCGAGGATCTCGTACGAGAGGCCGTCAACCTTGATGTCCATCTGTGTGGCGGTGATGCCGTCGCGCGTGCCGGTCACTTTGAAGTCCATGTCGCCCAAGTGATCCTCATCGCCGAGGATGTCGGAGAGGATGGCGTAGTTCGTCCCCTTGTTTTCGGAGATCAAGCCCATGGCGATGCCCGACACCGGTTTGCGGATGGGTACGCCAGCGTCCATCAGCGCCAGTGTGCCAGCGCAAACGGTGGCCATTGACGAGGAGCCGTTCGATTCGAGGATGTCAGATACGACGCGCAGTACGTACGGGTAGTCCTTCGGGATCATGCGCTTGAGGGCGCGGTGAGCCAGATTTCCGTGACCGATCTCGCGACGGCCTACACCGCGCTGCGACTTGGCCTCGCCGGTGGAGAAGGGCGGGAAGTTGTAATGCAACAGGAAGCGGTCGCGACCCTGATTGAGCACATCGTCCACGATCTTCTCATCGCTCTTCGTGCCCAGCGTGACGGTCGTCAGCGACTGCGTCTCGCCGCGAGTGAAGACAGCCGATCCGTGCGGTCCCGGCAGGTAGTCCGGCTCGATCCATATGGGTCGGATGTCCGTCGTGCGACGGCCGTCGAGGCGCTTGCCCTCGTCAAGGATGGCGCGGCGCATGGCCTCTTTCTCCACGTCGTGATAGTAGCGATCAATGAGGGCTGCCTTTTCCTCCAGCTCTTCCTCGGTGTAGTTCGCCTTAAAGTCCTCCACGATCTTTTCGAAAGCCTCGGCACGCTCCTGCTTGCCCTGTCCGGAGACAGAGATGGCGTACGCCTTGGCGTAAAGCTCATCGTGCACCTTTTGGCGCAGCTCCTCGTCGTTCTCTTCGTGGCAATACTCACGCTTCACCGTCTTGCCGCAAGCTGCTTCCAGCTCCTTTTGCACCAGGCAGTGCTGCTTGATGGCTTCATGGGCCACACGGATAGCCTCGAGCATTTCGGCCTCCTGCACCTCGTCCATTTCGCCTTCCACCATCATAATGTTCTCATACGTTGCACCCACCATGATGTCGATGTCAGCCTTCTCCAGCTGCTCAAAGGTGGGATTGATGACAAACCGTCCGTCGATGCGTGCCACGCGCACCTCCGAGATCGGTCCGCCGAAGGGAATGTCGGAGACAGCCAGCGCCGACGATGCTGCTAGTCCAGCCAGCGCGTCGGGCATATCGACGCCGTCGGACGAGAGCAGGATGACGTTGACGTACACCTCCGCGTGATAATTGTCCGGGAAAAGGGGGCGCAGTACGCGGTCCACCAAACGAGACGTCAGGATCTCGTAGTCAGAGGGCTTACCCTCTCTGCGCGTAAAGCCACCGGGGAAGCGCCCGAAAGCCGCATACTTCTCTTTGTAGTCCACCTGAAGGGGCATGAAATCCGTGCCCGGCACCGCGTCTTTCGCGCCACACACCGCAGCCAGCAACACCGTGTTGCCCATGCGTACGGTCACGGATCCGTCGGCTTGCTTAGCCAATTTCCCCGTTTCGATGGTGATGCTTCGTCCGTCACCCAGATCAATCGTCTTTTGAATCACATTCATCTTGTTCGTTCTTTTTATAATCTTATATACTTCAAAAAATTGCGCCAAATGTAAGTCCAAATCGCTCATCAGTGGCTTTCAAGGGATTTGCGAGGGAATACGTTTGGGCGGGAGCGTTTACCTTTGTCTCTATAAGTAGAACTCGGAATACCAACCAAGTAAAACCCACATTGCATATGAAAACCTTGTTACACGTCGATCTGACTTTCGACCAGGTGCTTGATATCGTCAAGCAATTGCCCCCGCAACAGAAGCTCCTGCTAACAGAAGCTTTGGAAAAAGAAGCTGTTGACAATAGGCTATCTCGCTTGCTCCAATCTTTCCGAACCGACGAACTGGACTGGGACACCTTGACACAAGAGGTGGAGAATGTAAGGCAAGAACTCTATGAAAAACAGAGTTGTTAAGGTCATCTTTGATACAAACGTATGGATCAGCTTCCTTATCGGTAAACGGCTGTCCGGGATAAGGCAATATATCTCCGACGGGCGAATACAGATTGTCACAACCGACCTCCTGCTGAGGGAGATTAAGGAGGTGACAGGACGAAAGAAACTCCGGAAGTATTTCGCTCCCCGAAGCGTAGATGAACTGATGGAGCTCTTAGAGCTGATAGCTGAAAAAGTGCATATCCCGACTCCAGTGCATACGATTTGCAGAGATCCTAAAGACAATTTCTTATTGGATCTGATCGACTTCTCCCAAGCTGATTTTTTAGTGACAGGAGACGCTGACCTATTAGCACACAACCCTTTTATGACCGCACGGATCTTATCACCCTCCGAATTTGAAGAGCTGCTGGAGACCCTGTAAGCTCAACTGATCCGCGGTCCCTTTTTCGGGGCGGTCACCCCTACCAAAGAGTCCTGCCGGATGAAGAGGCGATCGTGCACTCTCATCCGGCAGGACTCGGTTGTTCTCAGCGGGAAGGCTGACGGCTAACGCCGCTTGCTCTCCACCCAGCGGCGCGCATTGACAAAGGCTTCCATCCAGGGCGTGACCTCGTCTTGACGACGGTCGGCGGGGTAATGGGCGCACTGCCAGGGGAAGATCGACCGTTCCGGATGGGGCATCATGGCCAGGTGACGGCCGTCGGCGGAGGTCAGCGCGGCAACGCCCCACTGTGAGCCGTTGGGGTTGGCGGGGTAGCTATCGTAACTGTAACGCGCCGCTATGCGGTAACGCGACTCCTCATAGGGGAAGTCGAAACGGCCCTCACCGTGGGCGACCCATACGCCGATCCGAGCGCCGGAGAGTGAGCCTAACATGACGGAATCGTTCTGCGGAATGTCGAGCGTGACGAAGCTCGATTCGAACTTGTGTGAGCGGTTGTGGAGGAGGGCATGACGCTCCGTGTGGTCGGGGTAGAGGAGACCGAGGTGGGCCATGAGTTGGCAACCGTTGCAGATGCCGAGGCTGAGCGTGTCCGGACGGTCGTAGAAGCGGTTGATGGCAGAGCGAGCGCGGTCGTTATAGAGTATGCCTGCCGCCCAGCCCTTGGCTGATCCGAGGACGTCGGAGTTGGAGAAACCGCCACAGAAGACGGCAAAATCGATGTCGTCGAGTGTCTCGCGGCCCGTGGCGAGGTCAGTCAAGTGGACGTCCTTCACGTCGAACCCGGCCAGATAGAGAGCGTAGGCCATCTCACGCTCGCCGTTCGTGCCTTTATCGCGGAGGATGGCCGCACGGACGCCGCTACGCTCGGTGCGGGTGGTGGAGAGTCCGAGGCTGGCGGTCGATCCGACGAATGTGTCAGGGATACGGAAACGCAGCGGCTGCATCTTATACTGTTCGTAACGGGTAGCTGCGCACTCCTCGCCGCTCTGAAGACGGTCGAGCAGGTAGGAGGAGCGATACCAGACGTCGCGCATATAATCGATGCCGAAGTGGTAGTCGGCGCCGGCCTTAGTGATAAGCAAGTGGCGCTCGTCAGTCGGACGGGCCACGCGATAGAAACGCACGTCGGCCTCGCGAAGGATTGCCTCCAGACGGTCGTCTGCAGGCACCTGCAAGAGTACCGCGGGGTTTTCGGAGAAAAGGATCTTGACCAGATCCGAGTCGGGGATGGCGTCCAGATCGACCTCGAGGCCGCCGTCAACGTTAGCGAAACACATCTCCAGTAGGGCCACCAGCATGCCGCCGGCCGATACGTCGTGCCCGGCCTGCACCAGACCCGACCCGACGGCCGACTGCACGGCCTCGAAGGCTCGGCGGAAATAGTCCGTATCCAAAACGTCCGGCACCTCCGACCCCACGCTACCGAGTGATTGCGCGAAGGCCGACCCGCCTAACCTTAGCTCGCAGCCCGAGAAATCTACATAATAGACAGCCGTCGCTGGGTCGTTCGATAGTACGGGGGAGATGATCCGATGGATGTCACTCACCTCGGCGGCTGCGGAGATGATGACCGTGCCCGGCGCCAGTACCTTCTCCTCACCATACTTCTGAGTCATCGAGAGCGAATCCTTGCCGGTCGGGATGTTGATACCGAGGGCGCAAGCGAAGTCAGATGCGGCTTCGACAGCATGATAGAGACGTGCGTCCTCACCGGGGTTACGGCAGGGCCACATCCAGTTGGCGCTCAGGGAGACGCTACGTAGGCCGTCGGCCAAGTGGGCAAAGACGATGTTCGTCAGCGCTTCGGCGATAGCCAGCCGCGAGCCAGCTGCGGGGTCGACGAGGGCCGCTTGCGGGGCGTGACCGATGGAGGTGGCCATGCCGTGCCTTCCGTGGAAGTCGAGTGCGACGGCACCCAGATCGCTCAGCGGTAGCTGTAACTCGCCCACACACTGCTGTCGGGCCACGCGACCCGTGACGCTCCGGTCTGCTTTGTTCGTCAGCCAGTCCTTGCAGGCTACGGCTTCCATCTGTAAAACCTGCTCCAGATAGGTATGCAGTTCTGATAACTGATACGTCAGCGCGGGGAACGAGGGATGGAGGTTGCTGTCCTCCATGAGGGTGCGCGGAGGATTGCCGAACATATCTTCCAGGCGGAGATCGATGGGGCAGGTGCCGTCGCGCTGGGCAAAGACAAACTGCATGTCGCCCGTAGTCTCGCCCACGACGTACATCGGTGCGCGCTCTCGTTCGGCGATGCGCCGCACGCGGGCGGTATCCTCCTCCTTAATCAACAAGCCCATGCGCTCCTGGCTCTCGTTGCCAATCATCTCGCGTGCGGAGAGGGTCGGATCGCCGACGGGTAGGCTGTCCATGTCGATTCGCCCACCGGTGGTCTCCACCAGTTCCGAAAGACAGTTCAGATGGCCCCCTGCGCCGTGGTCGTGGATGGAAACGATAGGGTTGTCATCCGATTCGGCCAGGGCCCGTATCACGTTTGCGGCTCGCTTCTGCATCTCTGGGTTGGCTCGCTGCACGGCATTCAGTTCGATACCAGAGGCGTAGCGGCCCGTGTCAACTGACGAAACGGCCCCGCCACCCATACCAATGCGGTAATTGTCTCCGCCTAACACGACCACTTTTTCACCCGCCTCGGGCTGCCCCTTCAGGGCATCGCGTCGGTTAGCGAAGCCCATGCCGCCGGCCAGCATGATGACCTTGTCGTAAGCGTAACTGCGGCCGTCCGGCGCTTTGTATTCAAACGTCAGCAAGGAGCCACAGATGAGCGGTTGGCCGAACTTATTACCAAAGTCAGAGGCACCGTTGGAGGCCTTGACTAAGATCTGCGCGGGCGTTTGGTAGAGCCACGAGCGCGGGTCCAAGACGCGTTCCCAAGCGCGATCGGGGTCTGTGCGCGGGTAGGCCGTCATGTAGACTGCTGTACCGGCCAGTGGCAGCGAGGCGCGGCCGCCTCCGAGACGATCGCGGATCTCCCCCCCGGTGCCGGTAGCGGCCCCGTTGAAGGGTTCGACGGTAGTGGGGAAGTTGTGCGTTTCGGCCTTCAGCGCCAGCACGGTAGGGATGGGGCGCGTGACAAAAAAATCAGGCCCGTCAGCCGAAGCGGGGGCAAACTGCTCTACGGTCGGCCCGGCGTTAAAGGCGACGTTGTCCTTATAGGCCGAGACAAGACCGTTCGGGTTGACGGACGACGTGCGCTTGATCATTGCAAAGAGGCTATGGGGTTGCTCAACGCCGTCGATGACGAACTTGCCTCCGAAGATCTTGTGGCGGCAGTGCTCAGAGTTGACCTGCGAGAATCCGAACACTTCGCTGTCGGTCAGCTTGCGCCCCAGTCGGTGGCTCAGGTCGTTCAGGTAACGTACCTCGTCGTCGCTGAGGGCAAGACCTTCGCGGCGATTGTAGTCCGCGATGTCGTCGATATAGACGATGGGTTCGGGCTGCCGAGCGGTGGTGAAGAGGCGTTGGTCGAGGCGGTCGTACATGCGTTGTAGCATGGGGTCGCAGTCGGTCTGACTGGTGGCGGGCAGGTATTCCTCGATGCGCGAGATGCCCGTGAGACCCATGTTTTGGGTGATCTCCACGGCGTTGGTGCTCCAGGGGGTGATCATTTCGCGGCGAGGCCCGACGAATCGGCCTTCGATTTCAGGAGAGTCTACGGCAGGTGCTTGGCCAAAGAGCCAGCTGAGTGGGGCGCGTTCATCCTCGGTCAGGGCGTGGTCTACTTCAACGGCATAGACCGTTCCGGCGGGCAGGTGAAAGAATTGGATCATTGTAGTTACGAGTAGTTAGGGGTAGGGAGTGGCGGGAGTCGTCAAGAATCGAGGCGACGCGCTACGTCCGTTTATCAGTGCACAAAAATACGGGTTTGTTTTTCGGGGTGTTCTTTCCGGGGGGTATGAAATACGGGGCGGGCGATCGTAGCCCAGCCGGGTCGGGGTCTATACATTATATATAGGGCCAACTCCGGGCGGGCGGGGGTTCACGATTCGGGCCGGTAGGGGCGACTACAGGAGGGCGTGGATCAGGCCGGCAATGGAGAGAAGGAGAATGACCGTGCCCACGATGCGGTTCAAAATGCGTATGCTGCGGATGTTGAACCAGCGGCGGAGGCGCGAAACGAGGTAGGTGATCAAGAACCACCAGAGGACGGCTCCGGCTGCAATGCCCGTCAAGCCAATGGGGACGTCCCAGACGCTGGCTGTAAAGACGAAGGAGAACCGAGCAAAGAGGCCGATATATAGGAATACGATCAAGACATTGCTCAGGGTGAGCAGAAAGGCTGAGATAAAATCTTGCACCAAGGAGAGTCGCGAGGCGCTGTTCTTGCGCAAACGCTTCACGGGATTGGCCTGGAAGATGTAGTAACCAAAGGCACCAAGTACCAAACTACCAAACACCTCGAGCGGCTTCTGGTGTGCCTCGACAAAGTTGACCACCAACCCCATGAAGAGGGCTGTCACGGCGGCATAGATGACGTCAGAGAGGGCCGCCCCGAGTCCGCTTACAAAGCCATGCCAGCGACCTTCGGAGAGGGTGCGCTGGACACAGAGCATACCGATAGGGCCCATCGGAGCCGACACCAGTATGCCGATCATCATCCCCGTGCGGAAGAGTTCAAGCAGGTCTATCATCATTACTTTTCGTCAAGGGTGGAGCCGGCGGTCTGGAGTTAGATGAATAGTCTTGTTCACAGAGGCCGCCTCGGTCACGGATTGCAAATATAGCACAATCAGGCCGCCCCCGAGGCCCGACGCATCGGCCAAGCGTATGTGTTTCGCGAATCCAATCATGTACCCGGTGTAGGGCGCAAAAGCATACGCCCAACCAAACGCCACCGACGGTGGCGATGCGGGTACCGTATTCGGCCCCAACGGGGCCGTCTGGTGGGCGTATGCGATACGCCCCTACCCTGCCGGCCGACAAGGGTTGCAAAAAACGGACGTGTTTTTTGGACTCCGGAGGGATGGGAGACCCCTTAACACGTCCGTATTTTGAACTACCGAGGGGTAGGACATGACAATACGGCAGCAAATTTTAAACTCCTTGCACTCGGAACTCAAAATTCGGTGCCGTATTGTCATACAAAAGTACTCCGGAGTCCAAAATACGAACGTGTTAAGGGGTCTCTGAGCACTCCGGAGTTCAAAATACGGACGTGTTACGAGGGGTCCGAGCACTCGGGAGTCCAAAATACGAACGTGTTAAGGGGTCTCTGACCCTCCGGAGTCCAAAATACGAACGTGTTACGGGGGGACTGCCTCCTCCGAGATTGCCCATACACGATCGATTGGCCTACCTTTGGCGCCATTCATTACAAATTCACGTATTAAAGATCTACTTATGACACCATTCAGTAAGACCGCCTATCCGATTTTTGAACGCGCCATAGACGATTATCACGTATTCGACGATGTCGACACACCTATCCGCAACCCTTACCCCTCGCCCGGGATCGAGGCGGACTTGTATCTGAAGAACTGGATCGACACGGTGCAGTGGCATTTGGAAGACATTGTGCGCGACCCTGAGATCGCCGCAGTGCGTGCCCTGGAGATCAAGCGCCGGATAGATCGCTCGAACCAGGAGCGGACGGATCTGGTGGAGCGCATTGATAGCTATTTCTTGACCCTATACAAGGACGTGCGGCCGGCGGCAGATGCGACGATCAATACCGAAAGCCCAGCCTGGGCCGTCGACCGGTTGTCGATACTGGCGCTGAAGATCTACCACATGCGTCAGGAGGTTGAGCGTACGGATGTGGACGAGGCACACACGGCAGCTTGCCGTCGCAAGCTCGAGGTGCTGCTGGAGCAGCGCGAGGACCTCTCCCTGGCCCTGGATCAACTGCTGGCCGACATCGCGGCGGGCCGGAAGTACATGAAAGTCTACCGACAGATGAAGATGTACAACGATCCCTCGCTCAACCCCGTGCTGTATGGCAAGAAAGAAGAGTGACGGGTCGCTCCGCGCGCTCGTGATCCGCTTCCGCCGGGTGGGCGACGCTGTCTTGGCGGTTGCCGTGTGCAGCTCCCTGAAGCGCTCCTTTCCCGGTATCGGTGTGGATTTCGTACTCAACGAGGCCATCGCTCCCCTTTTCGAGGGTCATCCGGACATCGACCGGGTGATCCCCTTCTCCGATGCAGACAATGCAAGCGCAGGGCGATACATCAGGCGTGTCTTCAACGTCATGCGCAAGACACGTTACGACATCCTGATCGATATGCGCGCTACCCCGCGGACGTTGCTCTTCAGCCTCTTCTCCCTTCGTACCCCTTATCGCATCGGGACGCGTAAGCCTTACAGTCGCCTCCTCCATAACTATCGCGTAGCTGACCGCACGGACCCCTCGCTCGACATGGTTCAGCGCGACTTGCTCCTGCTCTCGCCCCTTGAGCGACTCGGTCCGTTGTGCTTAGATCCCACATTCCGCCTCTACGTCTCCGACGCCGATCGGGCTACCTACCGCGCTTATATGGAGGGCAAAGGGGTCGATTTCACGAGGCCCATTGTGCTGGCGGCTGTCGCGACACGCATCGAGGGCAAAGGCTGGGAGATGGAGCGTATGGTCGGCGTGCTCCGACACGTAATCGACACCTTCCACCCCCAGATCATCCTGAACCATTCCGGCTACCGCGAGCTGGAGATCAGTCTCATGCTTTACGAGCGGATGGACTACGACCCGCACATCCTGCCCGAGATCGAGGCTACCACGCTACGCGAACTGCGCGCCCTGACCTCCCTCTGCCACTTCTTCTTTGGTAACGAGGGCGGCCCCCGGCACATCGCCCAGGCGCTCGACACGCCCTCGTACGCCATCTATCCCCCGGGCATCAGTCGGCGGCTATGGCTGCCCGGCGACAGTCCGCGACACCGTGGCATCAGCCCGGACGACATCGCCCCCCCCTCCCCCACCGCAACCCGTGCCGAGCGCTTCGACCTGGTGACAGTCGACCGCGTCTGGTCCGACCTCGAACCGATGATGCGGGAATATCTTTAATTCATGGACATCTTTCAATACGCCTTCTTTCAGAACGCCCTCCTCGGAGGACTTTTCACGGCCATCGCCTGCGGCATAGTCGGCACATACGTCGTGTCACGCCGACTCGTCTTCATCAGCGGTGGCGTCACCCACGCCTCCTTCGGAGGTCTCGGCCTCGGCTTCTACCTCGGTTTGGATCCGTTTTGGGCCGCCCTCATGTTCGCCGTCCTCTCGGCCTTCGGGATCGAGTGGGTGGGGCGCTCCGGACGTGTCCGCGAAGACTCCGCCATCGCCGCCTTCTGGTCGCTCGGCATGGCCCTCGGAGCCATCTTTATCGTCCTCACGCCGGGCTACGCTCCCAATCTGTCGTCGTATCTCTTTGGCAACATCCTCACCATCTCCCGTGCCGACATCTGTCTGACAGCCGCCTTCGCCGCCGCCTTGAGTCTCTTCTTCGCCCTCCTCTACCGCCCGATCGTCTACACTGCCTTTGACCGCGATTTTGCCCAAACGCAAGGCCTCCCCGTTCGGCGTATCGAGGCCGCCATGACCCTCTTCACGGCCATCACCATCGTCCTCTCGATCCGTCTGGTGGGCATCATGCTCCTGATGAGCCTCCTGACCGTCCCTCAGATGACAGTCAACCTCTTCACCGCTAACTTCCGCCACATCCTCTTCGGCAGCATCGCCCTCGGGTTCTTCGCCTGCATGTGCGGTTTGTGGCTCTCGTTCGTGCTGCAAGTCCCCTCGGGCGCCTTCATCATCGTCGTCCTGATCGTCATCTTCCTCCTCGCCAAACTCCTCCACGCCCGTCTCCCCCGCAAACGGTAGCCCCCACCGCCCCATATCCCCAACCCGCAATCGTCGCCAGTCGGGGAAGCACGTCGGTATTTCGTAGGATCGCCCGTATCTGGTTGGGGTATCGCATCTGTATTTCGAGGGATAGCACGTACCCGGTTGGGTGATCATATCTGTATTTCAAAGGATAGCCCGTACCCGGTTGTAGGGGCGTATCGCATACGCCCACCCCGCGGCCCCGAAGGGGACGAAAACAGAATCATTTTTTGAAGGGCCACCCGTATCTGGTTGTAGGGGCGTATCGCATACGCCCACCCCACGGCCCCGAAGGGGACGAAAACAGAGTCATTATAACAACCCCCGAAAGCAAACACTTAGGAATACATTTTCGTCAGAGCTACTTTCGGCTGTTGGGACTAAGGGACACCTATATAGAGAAGAGACTCCGAGCACCCTCGGGTTACTCCTCCACCGCCTGACGACGGACACAAAAAAAGGCGTCCCCCGAGATAGGGAACGCCTTTTTGAACAGCTATGCGTGCGCCCGTCGGCTGACGGACGGTTCCGGTCAGATACCGAGTGAAGCCTTGATGGCTTCCACCTTCTTCAAGGCATGTGCCTCGGCCTCGTGCAAGTCCTCAACGGACCGGATCTTCGGCACATGCACCTCGATATAGAACTTGATCTTCGGTTCCGTGCCAGACGGACGGATCGAGACTTTCGTGTGATCCTCGGCGTAATACTGGAGCACGTTGGACGTAGTCGGCATGTGGAGTGAGAAATCCTCATTGTCGATGAAGCTGTGTCCCTTCAACGAAGCGTAATCGTAAAGCATCGACACCCGAGACCCGGCCAGATCGGCCGGTGGATTCTTGCGGAAACGGGTCATCATTGCCTCAATCTCCTCGGCGCCGCTCTTACCCTTCTTCACCACTGAGATATTCACCTCCTTCGAGTAACCGTACTCGCGATAGACCTCCTGAAGCAGACGATAGAGCGTCAAGCCCCGATCCTTGGCCCATGCTGCAATCTCGGCGAGCATGCAACAGCCGGACACAGCGTCTTTGTCGCGCACAAAGTCCTCGCAAAGGAAGCCGTAGCTCTCCTCGCCTCCACCGATGAATTGCTTCTTGCCCTCATTGCGACGCATAATGTCGGCAATCCATTTGAAGCCAGTGTAGACGTCGTACATCTCCACGCCATTACGCTCTGCGATAGCCCGGATGGTCTCGGAGGTGACGATCGTTTTGACGATATACTCACGCCCCGTGAGCCGACCTGTCTCTTTCCAGCGTGTGAGGAGATAGTAGACGTACAGGATGGCGGTCTGATTGCCATTCAGGAGCACCCACTCGCCAGCGTCGTTCTTGACGGCCGATCCGACACGGTCCGCATCGGGGTCGGAGGCTAACACGAGCTCTGCGTCTGTCTCACGCGCCTTCTCAACGGCTAAGTGTAACGCGGCTGCCTCTTCAGGGTTGGGCGAGATAACGGTGGGGAAATCGCCGCTGATCACGTCCTGCTCAGGCACGTGAATAATGTTGGTGAAGCCGAATGCTTGGAGCGCTTGGGGGATGATGTGCGTGCCGGTGCCGTGAATGGGCGTGTAGACGATCTTCATGTCGTGCTGACGCTTGATGGCATCGGGCGAGAGAGAGATGGTGGTCAGGTCGCGGATGTAACGTTCGTCCATCTCGGCTCCGATGATTTCGATGAGCGACTTGTCGCCGTGGAAGCGGATGTCGGAGGCGTTGCGGATCTTGTTCACCTCGGCGATGGTGTTCTTGTCGTGCGGTGCGATCATCTGTGCGCCGTCGTCCCAGTAGGCCTTGTAGCCATTGTACTCCTTGGGGTTGTGCGAGGCCGTGAGGATAATGCCGCTCTGGCAGCCCAGATGGCGGATGGCATACGACGTCTCAGGCGTCGGGCGGAGGGCGTCGAAGAGGTAGACCTTGATGCCGTTGGCTGAGAATATATCGGCTGAAATTTCAGCGAATCGGCGGCTGTTGTTGCGGCAGTCATGGCCGATGACCACCTTGATTTGTGGCAGGTCTGCAAACTCCTTCTTAAGGTAGTTCGAGAGGCCTTGCGTGGCAGCTCCCACGGTGTAGATGTTCATGCGATTGGAGCCGGCTCCCATGATGCCGCGCAGGCCACCTGTACCGAACTCCAGATCCTTGTAGAAGGCCTCGATGAGGTCCGTCGGGTCGTCCTTGTCGAGCAGGGCTTGCACCTCGCGACGTGTCTCTTCGTCATACTCCGGGCCCAGCCATACCTGCGCCTTCTTTCTCACGATTTTCAATAATTCCGAATTCTCCATAATGATGTGATGTATTAATGATGATCAAATATAGGACTCACAAAAGTACAGGCTTTCCGTGACTGACTTTGGTGTTTCACCTGAACCCTGCCACGATGGGCAGATGGTCGCTGAAGCCGCCCTCGTAACGGAAGCCGTTGTAGACGCGATGTGGGCGACGGCTACGACGCCGACCGTCCTCGGTGAGCAGGAAGTCGGGGGCGAAGACTTCCGCCTCCGTTACCCGATCGGCCAGCAGCGGACTGACGAGCATTTGGTCCAGCTGCATCCATTTGCCTTGGTAGTAATGACTGCCCGCGAAGCCCGTCTGGCGTGGATCGGAGAAGAGGTTCGTGAGGCGGTGGCAACGCTCCGGAGCATCGGTCATGAGGTGGATGCTACGGTCGGAGGGCGTATCGTTGAAGTCGCCCATGACGATGAGGTGCGGGCGGCGGCGCACACGATAGAGCGAGTCGCAGAGGCGGCGCACACAGCGGGCGGCGTCTAGGCGAGCGTTTTCGGTGCCCTTCCGACCGTTGCGGCGCGAGGGGAAGTGGCAGACGATGACGTCGAGCGTGTCGCCCGAGGCGATGCGTCCCGAGGCATGGAGCAGGTCGCGCGACCGCTTCGCCCGATCGGCAAAGGGGATGCGCACGGCCCGCCAACTGAGGAGTCGGAAGCGCTCCGGGCGGTAGAGCAGGGCGTTGTTGATGCCGCGCGGATCGTTGCCGCGGGTGATGCAGAAGCGGTAGCCCTCGCTACGCATCGGTGCGAGGTTGACAAGCTGCTTGAGGACGGCCTCGTTCTCCACCTCACACAGCCCGACGAGGGCTGGCGACTCCCGCCGTCCGGCTGCCAGAATGACACGCGCCGTCTGCTCCAAATGGCTGCGGTATCGGGTCGTCGTCCAGTGCCGATCGCCGTTGGGCAGGAATTCGTTGTCGTTCGTGCGCGGATCGTCGTCCGTGTCGAAGAGGTTCTCGACGTTGTAACTCATCACTTGAAACGCCCCCGTGCGTGGCTTTTTCTTCGCGCAAGCACTCGTGGCGGCGAGCAGCAGGGCGGCGATGCAGAGCAGGGTAAAGCGCCTCATCATGCCTCCTCGTCGGTTGGGATGGCTGTCATTTTGTCCTTCTTCCGATCGTTTCTGTAGACGATCGCGGCGGCTTTGACCAGCTCGTTGACCTCGCTGTAAATCATTTCCCAACCCTCCTGGCTGCGCATGGCGGTCAGGTAGTCGATATAGTCGCGCAGGGCACGCTCGAGCCGCTGACGGATGGCCGTAGCGGATGGCGTAGCACGCAGGGCAGCGTTGGCCGAGGCCTGCTCCGCGTAGAGATCCTCAAAGCCCTCATAGAGCGTTTTCAGCTCATCGAAGGCGGGTTTTAGCTTCAGCTTTTTGAATCGCTCGGCATGCTCCGGCTTTTCCAGCTCCTTGACCAGCAGCTTCATCTCGGCCGATTTTTCAGCATAGTTCATCTCCTTAATGTCGAATCGCCGCATGACTTGATAGAGCGTCACGGCCTCCTCATAGTCCGGCAGCGACGGTATCTCGCCGTAGGCCTTGACATAGGCCCGGAGCCTCCGGTAAGCCTTCGTGCGGGCTGCGTCAGCCTCCTGCACCTCACGCCCCTTTAGGCTGTAGGCGGGCTTCGTGTACACCTCGTTGTATTCTCTTGACTCGCTTTCGAGTTTCGTCAGCAGCACATGGTCTGTCGACAACTTGTAGGCTCCGGTTTTGGAAGCCTGAATCACCTGCTGTGCCAGCCCCGCCAGGTTCTTCGTCTTGATTTTACGTAAGGATATCCGCATGATTCGTTGATTAAAACGGTCG
>CALHPT010000359.1 GCA_938036405.1 uncultured Tannerella sp. | reverse complement strand
TATTTCAGATCCTCCCGCCGATCCTTGCTCGTGGTCTATGACTACTTGTGCATATACGGGCACCGGAAAAGATGGACATAAACAGAGGTACACCCCTGATGCATCTAATTACATGTCATATGCTAATCCTCTATGCCGAACAAAATTCACAAATGGGCAGATAGAAAGAATGAAACGATCCATTGACACCACTGCAATTCTTCAAGATGTTTTATTTTGTAAACCGCCTTCACGGCCGACCATGATAAAAGGAATGGCTCATAACAATCAATTGGCACCCAATTCTCAGTATGGATTTTGGATAGATGACGTTGGGAATGCAGATTATATAGAATGGACTGTTTGGGGTGGAAAAATCATTGGAGGTCAAGGAACTTCTCACGTAAGTATAGAAACAGCTGATTACGGTGCTTTTCGCATACAAGTAAGCAAAAGAAATAACTGCGGCTGGAGTGGATCTTGCATCGATCACGGCACAATTAATCCGGGATTAGCACCTTTTTCTCTCTCTCCCAACCCCGCCACAGATGCAGTGACACTCAAACTGACGGAAAGGGGCGATGGAATTCTGTCTCCTCAAGGTCAAGGCTCTTTGACCACAAAGGGCGTTACAAGTACGTATGAGATTCAGCTTTGGAATGGGCTGACGATGTTGAGGTCATTCAAGACGAATCAACTGACCTTCCAAATCCCCATCGCGGGACTTCCGGCTGGGCTCTATTTCGTGCGCGTCATCAAAGACGAACAAACCTACACTGAGAAGTTGATCAAGAATTAGCCTCGAAGGCTCGCTGTGTAAAAGTAGCATGCTAGCGAACTGTTATCGGGCAGGCCGAAGGGATGAAAGTCCCTCGGGTCTGCCCGATTTTCGTATGGACGAATGGCAACGCCCCCTTCACTTCCCTTTCATCGCCCCCCTTAGCTTCGGGTCGGCTTTGATGCGGGCGTCCCATTTCGGGGCGCGCGCGGGTGTTTTCTTGGGGGCGATTCGTTGAGGTGGCTTTTTGTATAGAATTCGCTGGCGACTTTGGAGCCGAACCGCCGCAGAGTGAAGGCTCCGGGGGCAGGGCGTTTTGTAGCACAAAACGGTTTTTGTGGCACAAAAACACACCTTGCCGGGCCCCAGAATAGGAGGTGCCCGTACCCTGAACACTTGCACTCAATACATGCAAGTGTTCGGGAGGGCATTGCACGCTAAGCGTACATGTGTTCAGAGCTTCCGCCATTGTTCGATGCTGTCCTTGTACCCGTCGAGATGCTCCCGAAGCACACGCTCGACATAGCCCGAGATGCTGGCGCCTCGCAGGCCGATTCGGCGGACAACGAAGTCTAATCTCTGCTGGGTCTCGTCAGAGACGTAGACCGCCTTGCGGTGGCTGATGCGCGCGGGTTGGAGGTACGTCTCTCGGAATGCGGCCAAATCCTCCTTGTGGCTCTTGGTCTTTCGAGGGGCAGGGGGTGGAGCGGTCGCTATAAGCTCCTCCCTTGGCTTATCCGCCTTCGTTCGAGGATGGATGACTTCTTCCTTAGGCTCATCTGCTTTCTCCGGCGGATGAGCTGGGGTGCCTCTTTCCAGCTCGATCTCTGCGGGCGGATCAAAGAAGGGCGACTCTTCTACTGTGCGCCGTTTGACGCCATAGTCGCCCAGTTCTTTCAGTTTGGCGGTCAAGACGGCCTGCCGTTGTTCTGCTGTCATCTTACCGTCTGCGGGCGGATCAAAGAAGGGCGCCTCTTCCGCCTTGGCCTCCGCCTCCATTTCCGCCTTGCGCTTTGCTTCGGCATAGCCGCCAATGCCGCCCATCGCTTCCAGTTTGGCGGCCAATCTGGCGCGCCGTAGTTCTTCTATCGTCATACCGATGGCTTTTGAATGGGGTTATAATGTCGGTCGAGCATCGCCTGCAAGTCGCTCTGTTTGTAGAGCATCTTGCCACCGATTTTGTAGAAGGCCAAGAGGCCGCGGCTGCGGTACTCCTGCAGCGTGCGGGCGCTGAGCTTGAGCCGCTCGCAGACCTCCTCGCCGGTGAGATAAACCTCCCCTGCGAGCGTGGGGCGGGCCGAGGCGCAATAGCGCTCCAGCTTCTTCAATACGCCCTCCATGAGCTGGACAAACAGCTGCATTTTAACGTGAGTTCGACGTAAGAAAAGGGCTAAAAAGAAGTGGGAGTCAAGAGTGAGATTTGTATCTTTAATGCATTGAAAATAAAGAGCAAACCCAACAATGATTCCCACCAATAAAACTGTAGAGATCTACTATCTCGTCGACGAATTCTTGAAAGAATACGACGCCGTAATCAAAAGTCATTCCTTGGAAAAGGGTGCCCCAAAGAAAAGGAGGAACCGCAAATTCACAATGTCCGGTAGCGAGGTGATGACGATTCTCATCCTTTTCCACTTCTCCTTTTTTCGAGACCTGAAGCATTTCTATCTCTTCGTCCGATCACGCATGAAGTCTGATTTTCCCCATACCGTGTCCTACAACCGATTTGTAGAGTTAGAGCGAAAAGTCTGTATCCCGCTTGCTGTCTTCTTAAAAATGAAGGCTTTGGGGCAATGTACCGGCATATCTTTTATCGATTCTACTCCCATCCGAAGCTGCCATATCAAAAGAGAAAAGCAGCATAAAACCTTCAAGGAATTTGCTAGAAAAGGGAAAAGCACTCTGGGCTGGTTCTATGGATTCAAACTGCACTTGATCATTAACGACAAAGGGGAGCTACTCGGATTTTCTTCTTACTCCGGGCAATGTTGACGACAGAGCTCCCTTGAAACACATGGACTTCCACAAACGGATCTTCGGGAAGCTCTTCGCAGACAGGGGCTATATCTCGAAAGACCTCTTCGAACAGCTCTTCATTGACGGAGTCCAACTCTTCACGCGTCTGAAAAAGGGTATGAAGAATGCCTTGATGCTTCAACATGACAAGATTATGCTCCGGAAAAGATCTCTGATCGAGACCGTTAACGATCAACTAAAGAATATCTGTCAAGTAGAGCTTGACCCGCCATCGTTGCTTCCCAAACTTCATTATCAATCTGTTATCGGCTTTGGCCGCTTTCTCCTTCTTCGACAAAAAACCTTCCATCAACACCGCTGAGGAGATTGTACACACCTCTTTCCTGCCGGTTGCTTAGGTCGAACTTGCGTGCATTTTAGGGCTTTCTTCCGTAATGATTGTATGCTCTGCCATCGTTCATTCAGCTTTTGAATTCAGTAATTCTGAGATGTCACAGGCTTTGTAATAACACTTATGCCCGACCATGGAGAAGGGGATTTTGCCCGTATCTCTCAAGGTCTGCAGGGTGCGAGGGCTGATGCTCAGCCGGCGGCATACGGCGTCGTTGTCGAGCCATTCGTCGGTCTCGGGCGGATTGCCGATGAGCCGCTCGATGCGGTGGATAAAGTCGGCAAAGGCGGAGCGATGTCGCTCCCAAGCCTTACCGTCTACAAGGATGATTTGCATGGTGTTTTTGGGTTATGAGGTTGTATAATGTGATTGGAGCAACCAGAGTTGCCAGCTCACTTTCGATCCAGCGGACCGGCAACCAGAGTTGCCAGCGTCACTTTTTCTCGAGCGTCCTCTTCCTCGGCGGACAAACTCGCAAGGCACGGCGTAGCCTCTGCGTCTGCTCGCTGCCCATCAGCGGACGCATCTCTTGGGCAATCTTTTGCTTGCTCACCTTGGCATATAACTCCGTGGTGGAGATAAAACGATGCCCCAACATCCGACTCACCGTCTCGATGGGCAGGCCGTTTTCTAAGCAAATGGTGGTTGCGAAAGTGTGGCGCGCGGTGTGCGAACTGGCCTCGGTGTGCGGCGAGCAACCAGCCTTGACGAGCAGCTCGCGTATCTTGCGATTGAAGTAACTGTTCACGGGAAACTCCCGAAACCATAGCCCCTCAGTACGACCCTGCCCCACGTAGGCGAGTATCTCCTCGGCGATGGGAAGCAGGGGTACGATGCTGCGGTTCTGCGTCTTGGTGCGGCAGATGGAGAGGTATCGGCGCCCGTCGCTAAGCGTGTAGACGTCTTCCATGCGGAGCTTCTTGAGGTCGGAGAAGGCTAGGCCGGTGAAGCATCCCAAGAGGAAGATCAGCCGGACGTGGTTGTCCACGGAGCGATGCGGGCGATAAGCCAAGAGCCGTTGCAGGTCTTCGGCACTGAGAGCGTTGCGTTCGTAGGCCGGCGTCTCGATGTCGATTAGGTCGAACGGATCGTCCCTAAGCCCCGCCTCCAGCATCGCCCGCCGAAAGGCTTGGCGCAGACGCCTCAGGTAGACGGCCACCGAACTCATCTTATAACCCAAGTCGCGCAGCATGTAGAGGCGATAGGTTTCTATCAGCGCCTTGTCCACCTCGTGGGGCAAACAACGCCGCAGCCCGTGCGTGTCAAGGAAGCGGACGAAGCTCTTGTAGCTGTCTCGAAAGCCCCGCGCTGTGGCCTTGCTTTTATGGGCCGCCTTCTCCTCACAAAGAGCCGAGTAAATGTCGGCGAACGTCTGCCGCGGCTTGTCCTGACGCAGATATTGCTCCTTGAGGTACTCGGCCGTGATGTATCGCTCCTCCCGGAGCGTGCGCTCATAGAGTGCATTCAATCGTTGTTCGATGTCACTCAGCGCATGATTGACACCATGAGCCACCGCGGATGTGGGGCCCACTCTCCCTTTTTTCGCCAGCCAATCATCGGGCGAGGTCTGTTGCCGGGTGGAGAAAGAGGCCGTCCGGCCATTGCACGAGATGCGACAACGAACGAGGCACAGCCCTTCGCCGCTGGGCTTGCTGCGGTCGATGTAGAAGAGGATCGAGAAGGTACTTTTCATTGAGTTTGTGGAGGATTAATTGGTTAGATGATAATGGGCGATCGCCGGGAGGATGCGCGTGACGTCCTTGAAAATGCGCTCTGGAGAAGTCTCGGCATAGACCTGCGTCGTCTTGATCTCACTATGTCCTAACATCTTGGACACGCTCTCGATCGACACTCCTTCGGCGAGGGTCATTTGCGAGGCGAAGGTGTGGCGGGCCATGTGGAAGGTCAGCCGTTTCGGGATGTGGCAGAGCGCGGCGATCTTCTTGAGATGGATATTGACGGTGTCACAGCCAGGGATGGGGAGGAGGTAGCCCCGGGGCGGCTCGTGGCGGAAGGCGCGCGTGTGGATGCCTTTGTATCGCTCGATGAGCGCCGACGCCTCGGGCAAAAGGGGGATGTGGCACATCCGGCCCGTCTTTACACGCGGCTTGCGGATCCATGTCATTCCGCCCTCCTCGATCAGATGGTCACGCGTCAAGTGATAAATGTCCGTGTAAGAGAGGCCCGTGAAGCAGGAAAAGAGGAACATGTCTCGGGAGACGCACTCGTAACTCCCCAGCTGCGAGTCGTCCAAATCGATGATGCGCCGCAGCTCGTCCTTGGTAATGTAACGCGGTGTGCCGACGTCCCAGCGGATGGAGTAGCCCATGAAGGGATAGGTGTCGATGACACGCCTTTTGTACAAGTCTTTGAGGAGTGACGCCAGCACGGTGAGATAGCCGGCGGTGGTGTTGAGCTTGAAGGCTTTCTCCTGCGCGAAGTAGGCCTCGAGATTCTCGATAAAGGCCTTGTCCGCCTTGTGCACCGGGAAGTCGCTCACTCGGTAGCGATGCCGAAGGAAGGCTGCGAGATGCCCCCGAAAAACCCGGAGGAACTTGTATCGGCGTTCGCTGCGATCCACCCCCACCCGCTCCCGAAAGCGAGCGAGGTATTCCTCCAAATGATAGAGCAAGCCTTGGCTGTCGCTCTGAAGTCCTAAGAGGAGGGCCTTGACCTCCTCAGCGGTCACGGCTTCGCCTTCCTTCTTCCGCAAGTCCTCATAGGCTCGGCAGACGCTGACCTGCAGGCTGTCCAGCTCGGCGTTTACGGCCACGGCTTCGGCGCTTTTCCCGACGAGCCTGTGCTTACGGCTGTCCCAAAGCGACGGCGAGCAGGCCGTCTTACAACTGAATTGCACCATCGTTCGCCCCACACTGAGGCGCGCCATAATCGGGCTTTTGCCCGCCTTGCTCTTTGTGCCCCGTTTGAGGTAAAAGAGCAGCTTCAACGTTTTTTCTTTCATCGTTTTGTTGCTTACAAAGTGGAACCTTAAAAGAGATACTTGTCGCTACGCAAAACACTGAATGCAAGAGAAAAAGCCTCGGTTTAGTTACCTCATTTTGCGTCCTCTTGCCGAAAGGCAAAAAGGGGAACGATTAGGTAACTGAACCTCCTCTTTGAAGCCCTTTTTTTCGCCTTTTCCCTCTGGTGCAAGCCTCGGCAGGATGCGGCAAAAGTCGCCACCCATCAGCCCTCTCACCCTTTCTCGCTTTCCCTTGCTCCCTACTCCCATACTTCCCCATAGAAGGCCGAGAGCTCTGGCAGCTTGATGAACGTCCTGAAGCGTTCCTTCCGGATGATCTCGTTGGTGACGGAGAACTCGTAATCGCCGGACTTCTTAGCGAAGACGGCCGCCCACGCGTCAAAGGATCCGATGCCTTGCTTCTCCAGGGCACGCGGACGGAGGTACTTGAAAAGCAGATACAGCTCCGTCAGGCTGTTGCTGATGGTGGTGCCAGAAAGGAAGGTTGCCCCAAGGTCTTTGCCCGTCCGCTCCTGAATGGTGCGGATGGCGAACAGCAAGTTGAGTGCTCGCTGCGATCCGTTCGGATTACCGAGGCCCGACACACGATCGTGGCGGGTATTAAACATCAGGTTCTTGAATTGATGGCTCTCGTCGACAAACAGGTGATCAATTCCCATCATTTTGAAGTCCACGACGTCGTCCTTGCGTTCGGCGATGGTGTCCCGGATGTCGCGCAGTTTGGCCGTGAGCGTCAGCTTACGTTGTTCTAACCCTTTAAGCGCAGACCGGGAGATCTCCCGTCCCTGCTTCCTTAACACGTCGAGGTTTTCCTGCACCGAATCCAATTCCTTTTGCATGATCGCCTCTTGGATCTCTGCCGACTGCGGGATGGCGCCGAACTGATCGTGCGTGAGGATGACGCAGTCCCAGTCGTTGTTTTTGATGTCGCTGAAGATCCGCGCCCGGTTCTTGACCGTGAAATCCTCCTTGCCGGGATAGAGTATGCGGGCGTTGGGATAGGCCTTGCGGAACGTGTCGGCGATGTCGAAGACGTTGGCCTTGAGTCCGATGATCATCGGCTTATTCGCCAGCCCGAGGCGCTTCATCTCATAGGCCGCCGTGCACATGATCATCGTCTTGCCGCCCCCCACCTCGTGATCGCAGATCCCTCCGCCGTTGGTTTTAAGCATCCACACGGCGTCCTTTTGGCTCGGATAGAGGTCGGGAAAGCTTAGCCCCTTCAAATCCAGTCCCGGGAAGGTCTGATGAGACCCATCAAAATCGGGACGGACAAAGCAGTTGAATAGCCGATTGTAGCGGTCAGCCAGCTGCTGTTTGAACGTCTCCGGTGTGCGTCCGAGCCAGCTGACAAAAGCCTGCCGGATCTCCTCGATCTTGGTGTCTGCCATTTGGATGGCGCGACCGTCGCGTACCTTGATCGTCGCCTTCTCGCCCGTCTTGGGGTCGGTGATCTCCTTGCTTTTGGTGATGTCGGGAACCGTGTTGTGGAGCGCGTGTTTGAGCAGATGGAGGCCGTCGTAACGCTTGAACTCGCCTTGCACGGCGTAAGTATGCCAGATGGCTTGATTCTTCCGATCGCAGGAGAGGATATACTCGTCCATGTCGGGGAGGTAAGACACGCCAACGTCCGTGCCGAACAGGTCGGAGGCGAAGCGGGCGTAGACCTTAGCCGGGATCCAACGTTCACCAAGGTTGAAGTCCAAGTCGGCAAAGGGGATGGGCGTCGGGATAGCCGCATGGAGTGCCGCGAGACTCTGCTTCGCCGCCTCGTGCCCCGGGTGATCGAGCAGCCACGCGTCGATCCGGTCGGCTTTCTCAATCACATTGCCTGAGATGAACTTATCGGCCACCTCATAGCCACCCACTTCGGGATTGAAGAAGATGCGCCCCTCGAGTGCAGCGAGGATGTCGCTCTCCTCCATGTCAGGCAGCAGAGAGGTCATGTAGGGTAGCTCCACCGTGCCGAACTTGTTGAGCGATGCGCAAAGCGCCTCTGACGGGTCGGCCGCGACAGACTCAGTCAGGGCGAAGGCCGTCGGGTGATCAAAGATGTCGGCCTTGATGTATCGTCCCCCCTCACTTCGCTCCAAGAAAAGCATCTCGGCACCCGTGGCATCCATCTTCAGGAGGTCGGCGTTTGCCTTGAGATTGAGCTGCCCCCAACGCCGGACGAAGTCATCGTACAGCCGATTCAGTTTCTCACGCTCCTCCGGGTCCGCTAGGTGGTTGTTCGCCTCATAATCGTAGAGCCGATGGTAGCTCTCGCGGATCTCGACGTATGCCTTGAGGCGCGAAATGCGCGAAAGCGGCAGGTCCATCGGGTGGAACGTCGGGCTGAGATTAAGGTTGGAGAGATAGCCGATCTGCCCGCCTTGTACGACGATAGAGCCGTCGCGTAGATGGGAGTCGGGCTGTGAAAGGAAAGGGCGCGGGCTAACGTCGAACGTTCGTCGGACTTCAGGGACGGGTGCAGACGGGGGCGCTTCGGACTCGCTCAGCAGATCGAGAAACGACAGCTGGTGCTTGTCTGACGGAGTGGCTTTCCCGGTTCTGCGTGCCGTGCGATGGGGCGTCGACCCTGCGGCCGACCGACCTCGCCGTTGGGGCTTTTCTGCGATCTCCCGGTTGACCCGGGCCACGTCCCGCTGCCAATCTGTGTACGCTTCGGGGGCAAACAGACTCGTCTCGGCTTCAGCCTGTCGCTCACGATCCGTCACCGGATGGTGCTCCTCATCGAAATAGACGGTCTGCCCGTTCATCTCTCGCGGTGGCTCCATATCGGGCTGCGAGCTGGTTGGCACGGGTGTCTCATATTGCCGGTGTAGGGTGAGGACGGGTACGCCCTCTGGGGCGAGAGTGGCGGCTTCCCATTCGACCGCTTCCGGCAGCCCGCTCCAGTAGATTTTCTGATCAAAACGGGCTGCCATATCGGCAGAGATCCGCGCTTCCAAGTCACGTGCGATGCCTTCGATTCCGCCCGTGTGGATGTAGACTGGGGCAGGCTTTCCGTAAGTATCTGTACCGATGCGATAGGCCGTGGCAATGTTATGATTGCCTTCGGCAAACAGGGCGTTCTCCGTGAATGACTCTCCGCCTGATTCGATGGAAACGCTTTGCGTAAAGAGCTGCTCCCACTCGTTTTGCACCCCCTTCCCAGTTTCCTTTTGAAGGATAAGGAGATCACTGCCGACCTCCGTGCCTGCATTTTCTGAGAACATGCCGTCGGGCAGACGGAGTGCGGAGACGAGCCTACTATGCTCCATCAAGTACTCGCGGATGGGGGCATTCGTCGGGCTGTCGGCCACGCCGCGGGAAGTGATGAAGGCCAGCAACCCGCCCTCGCGAAGGCAGTCAAGCCCCTTGACGAAAAAGTAATTGTGGATGGCACGCGTGGCCTCCCGCTTCGCCGCGTCTTTACCCTTGCTGTACGCCCGATCGTAGATGGCGAAATTTCCGAAGGGGATGTTACTTGCCACGAGATCGAACCGCCCGGCCTCGCGTGCCTCGATCTCTTCGAAGCCTTCGATGCGGACGGTTTGCCGCGGATTGTCAGCCGTGAGGAGTCGCATGATGCGCCCCGTCACGAGGTCTTTTTCGAACGAGACAACCTCCGTTTGTTCGTTCGCCAGCGCGCGGGAAAAGACACCCATCCCAGCCGACGGATCGAGCATGCGGCGGAGGGGTAAACCGTTCATCCCAAGCCCCGCGGCGATGGCGCGAACGATGCGTTCGTCGGTGTAAAACGAAGTGAGTACGCTGCTTTTGATGCTGTTCCAAAGGCGTGTGGCATCGCTCTCCGAGGCGCCTTGGTCGATGATTTCGCGCAGTTCGCGAACCAGTGGAAACAGGTTGCGTTCGTCCCGCGGCCAGCGGTCGATGTCGGCCGGATCAGTGGCCGGAAGGAGGACGCATTTGAGGCCGCCGAAGCCGTTGTATCGCCGCAGTGTCGCCCGATCGCTTTCCGACGGCGCGCGGCGCGTGTTTTCTAAGGCCAGCAGGGTGCGGACGGCATCGAGATTGGCCTGCAATGCCTCTTTTTTGTGGTAGGTCATGGTTTTAAGGGGGAAATGAGGATTGGAATATTAACCGCTAAGGTTAATAGTTAACTTCCTGCCGCAGGATATTAATTCGCAAGCTTTGCATTTAATTTCATGCGACAGGATATTAAGTGGCAAGCTTGCTGATTAACTTTATGCGACAGGATATTAAGTAGCAATCTTGCTGATTAATTTCATGTCACAGGATATTAAGTCGCAAGTTTTGCGTTTAACTTCCTATCGTAGAATCATAACTCGAAAGGTTAGCGGTTAATATCCGCTATAAATAGGGGATGATTTACCTGCCGATCCCCCGTTTTTGTGGTTTGTTTTCGGTCTTCCGAACGGCTGGAGCCTCTTTGGCAGACGATTTCAGGCGCTCTTTGTTCGATAGGGAGTCCTTGAAAATGAATTCGATGCCTCGCTTTTCGGCGTTCACTTGCAGCGTGGCGTCGAACGGCTTGCCGTGACGCGAAAGCATGCCCTCCACCTGCACGGGTCGTCCCTCGGTGAGCGCGCGGTGCTGCTCCTCGGAGAGCCGGACGCCCTTGATTTCGTTCGGGATCTGAACTCGGTCAGCCCGCAGCGAAACGAGTTCGTTTGTCAGCCGGTCGACGGACACATAAGCGCGGAACGGCTCACCCTTCTTAGGGGATAATTCGACAGTCTTCCCGAGGTTACCTTGAGTGAGGAGTTGCTCCTTCTCCTCGGGCGAAAACGTGTGCCCCATGTAGGGGAAATCGAGCTGCGGCTCACGTCGCAACGTATGGATGTTGAGACTGAGGCGACCGTCTCCCCCTGTACGGAGAGCCAGCCGTGCTTCGGTGTAAATCGTAGTGTCTCCGAAGGGCACAGCAAGGCTAACAAGTCCCGTTTTCTGCCAATTTAGCAGTCGATCCAAGTTCCCGCTCGCCTCGAGCTTCTCCCGACTCACGCCGAGGCGCTCCAGCTCCTTCCAATCCACTTTTTCCAGGTCGATGGCGGGCAGCTTTTGGGCCGGTGACTCATCCGAGCTGACGCGAATGCTGTCTAATGCAGCCTTATTTTGAGGTACATCACGCGCGGCGAGCATGCTCTTCAGCGACTCCACAGACTCACCTACTCGATCGGCTACGACCCGATAAACGCCAAAGTGCGTCGGGTCGTTGAACTGCCGACGGAGGTTCGTCATAAAGTTCTTCAGCAGCCCGTCGTTCTTTTTGAACACCAAGAACGCCGCCCGATTCTCCTCGGTCGGCTCCACGGTCTTGATCTTCCCCTTCTCGTCCTGCCCCGAAATGACGGACAGGCGGCCGGGATCAGTCGGCGATTTAGTCTCGCTCCGATCCTCCAGCACGAGCACATAGCGATCCGAATAGTCTTCCATAGTAGTATCGATTTTAAGATGAAACGGATACGAAAATAGCCACCCCGATCCGGGATGGCTATGTGGAATGACGCTGTATGGCTTGGGAGGGAGAAGGCGGGAAATGGAGGGAGGAGAAAAGGAGGTGCTCTCCGCTGATAGTGTTTAGCGCCCTATCCCCACCGACTGCAGAAAACGCTGCAAGACAGGGGTGTCGGACAGGATGATCCGGCCATCCATCACGTCGCCCGAATGTAGCCGTTCGGCAGAAGTAAATCGGATCGTGACTTCCCTTTGCCGACCATCGGCCGGTGCCGGCTTTTTTGATGTCCCGCTAACGGTCGCTTCGATAAATCCCGCCAGCGGGTCGTCGATAGTCACTTTGCTACCCGAATGAACCAGCGGGAGCCGATCCTTCGGTACAAGAGCAACACCTTGTAAGCCTGTGTCGGTTTGTTGGATTGTGATGGTTACGGGCACCGTTTCCCGGTAGGCCGAAACGACGCAAAGCATCAGCAATGCGGCTCCGATGATCATCGTCCCATAACGGATCAATGCCGACGGCATGCGCCCGATGATGTTGCGGACTTTCTCGCTCCGCAGTTCGATGGGTCTTTCTTCTTTCATCGTCTACATTATCCTCCCAGCTCCAATTGGTTTTTGACTAATTCGTAGTACTTGCCGTGTCGGGCTGTCAGCTCGGCATGCGTACCTGTTTCAGCAATCTTTCCTCCATCCAGTACCACAATCTGATCAGCATGCTTAACGGTACTCAGGCGGTGCGCCACCACGATAACCGTCTTCCCTTTGTAAAAGGCCGACAGGTTCTCCACGATGGCCCGCTCATTATTTGCATCAAGAGAATTGGTGGCTTCGTCCAAAAAAATGAATTGGGGGTTCTTATACACTACACGGGCAATCAATATGCGTTGCCGCTGTCCCTGACTGACGCCCTGCCCGTCCTGCCCGATCTTCGTGTTATAACCGAGGGGCAACTTCTCTACATACTCGGCAATGTTTGCCACCCGAGCTGCCTGACACAGGCGGTCAAGGTCGATTTCGTCGTCCGATATGGCGATGTTTCGCGCGATCGTATCCGAGAACAAATACCCTTCTTGCATCACTGCTCCGCACTGTGTACGCCACCATGAGAGGTTGAATGTCGAGAGGTCCTCATCGCCAATGCGAATCTCCCCCTCATTGGGCGCATAGAAACCCAACAGCAGTTTCACCAGCGTCGTCTTACCGCTTCCACTGGCGCCCACTATGGCCGTCACCTTTCCTTGAGGGATATGCAGGTCGATGCCTTCGAGCACATAATCCGGTCGGGCACCGTCATATTTGAAGCACAAGTCATGGATATGGATGTTTGTGTTGTTCTCAGGCAACGCTTTGACGTGACGATTCGCATCTTCTTCGTTCTGCTGCGTGTGAATCTCATTCATGCGATCGAGGCTGATACTGACGTCCTGCCATTGGTAGATGAAATTCATCAGCTGCTCGACAGGGCTGTTCAGCTGTCCGATGATGTATTGGATAGATAGCATCATACCCAGCGTTAGGCTGCCATTGATCACAGCCGCGGCCGCCAATGCCGTCACAAGGACATTCTTCAGCTCATTGATAAAGATGCCCCCGGCTTCTTGATTCTGCGACAGATTGAGTGCCTGCATGTTCACGTCGAACAGGTCGGCCTGCACATCTTCCCATTCCCACCGTTTGCGTTGCTCGCACCCTTGCAACTTGATCTCCTGCATACCCGTGATAAGCTGGTACACCACATTACGATTGATGCCCAGCTGCTCAAACATCTTGTAATCCAATTGGCGGCGCTTCTTCAGGAACACCCGAATCCAAATGCCATAAAGGATGCTTCCGGCAAGGAAGATAAGAAAAATGGGGATATGATAGATGAACAGTACGACGGAGAATATGACAAAAGTGAACGCCGAAAAGATGATAGAGATCGTTTGATTGGTGAGGAAATTCTCGATGCGTCGGTGGTCTTCGATGCGTTGTAAGAGGTCGCCTGTCAGCTTGGTGTCGAAAAACTTCATCGGCAGCTTCATCAGTTTGATGAAGAAGTCGGAAATAAGTGACACGTTGATCCGCGTGCTGATGTGCAGCAGGATCTTACGACGGATAAAGTCGATGGCCGTACGACTGAAAAGCAGCATCATTTCAGCAAGTAAAACCAACCAAACGAAACCGATGTCTTTTCCTTGAATTCCTGTATCAACGATGGCCTGTGTCAGGAATGGGAATACGAGTTGCAACAAGCTCCCGATAAGTAGCCCAAGTATCAATTGGCCGAAGAAGCGGCGGTAGTGAAGCAGGTATTTCCAAAGGAAGCGGATGCGATTTTCTGACGGTTGCTGGTCTCCCTCCTGTTCGTAAAACAACTGCGTGGGCTCCATCAGCAAGGCGATGCCTTTTTCTTCTCCGTTGGTGCGGGTGCTGACCCAATGCTCGCAAAAGTCCTCACGGGAGTACGTGAGAAGTCCTTTACCCGGGTCGGCGACGAAAATGGTATAGCCTTTCCGCTGCTTGCGGACGGCATACACCACCACGAAATGCTCCTGATTCCAATGGACGATACAGGGCAAAAGGGCTTTTTCGGCCAATTTGTCAAACGTCAGTCGTCCGCCGACAGTCCGGAATCCGATCTCTTCGGCTGCTTTGCTGATACCTAACAGCGATACGCCGTCGCGCGCAAGGGAGCATCGCTCACGCAGATGATCCAGCGTGTAATGACGCCCGTAATGTTGTGCGATCATGACAAGGCTTGCCGGACCGCAGTCCATCGCATCGGGCTGCTTGATGAAGGGAAATTTTTTCAAAGGAATCCGATTTAGTTATGCCAATAAAACATCCACCTTAAAGATGTTTTCAATGTTAGTTAGCATATAACCTCATCTTGTCTCACCGTTTGTCGCGGATCTTTTCGTAGGACTGGATCTCCTCCGTCTGCTTGACGTCTACGCTGCGGCCGCCGCTGAAGGAGTACGAGAGCGAGAGACCGAAGTATTGCTCGTGCGAGCGGTTAGCCTCAACGAAGCGGAGGTCGGGCGTCTCGGTGTCGATCACGCGGCCGTGGCGGAAGAGCTTGAAGTTGAGCCGCAGCGCTAACCGATCACGGAGGAAGGTGTGGTAGACACTGCCAGACATCTCGTAGACGGTGCGGTAGATACGGTCGGTGAAGTGGTACGTAGGCTCGTAATAACCCTCGAGCGAAGCGCCCATGTGTGGCGTGAAGCGGAACGTGTTCGAGAGCGAGAAATAGTATTTCTGCTGACCGCTGACGTCGAAGTCCTCCGACTTGGATCCGAAAAGCGTGTACATCACCATGCCCTTCAGCTTCCACCACGGCAGCGGATCGAAGCGTGCCTCGGCGCTGAGGCCGAGGAAGCGTTCATATTTGGCGTTCATGGGTTTCGTGTAAGTCACGGACGGCAGGGCGGGATCCACCCGCGTGGCGTAGTAGATCGGGGTCTCGTTGTAGATGTAGACCGTGTTGAAGGAGAGATGGTCGTAAAGGTCGAGGGCAGCCGTGAGGGTGTGCGACTTGCAGGGGATGAGGTCGGGGTTGCCGGTCGTGTAGCTGTGCTCGTCGGTGTACTCGCGGTGAGTCGTGAGGGCGCTGTAGGGGATGTCGTCGACGGCTTCGGTGTAGTTCAGGGTGGCGGAGATCTTACGCGCCTCGTTGATCATCCACAGCAGGTTGAAGGAGGAGTAAGCGTCCCAATCGTCGTGCACGGTGAGGTCGGCGGCGGCGTCCGGGCGATAGGCGATGCGGTTCCCCTGTACGCGCAGTCCGACGCCGTATTGCAGACGTTGCCCGATGGGGCCTTGCAGTTCGGCATAGGCGGCGGGCATTTGTCCTTCGGCGTAGGGCAAAGTGCGGAGGTGGCGCTCGTTGGTGAGGTCGTAATCCACGGTGATGCGACGGTAAGCCAGGCCTCCGTTGATGGCGAGGCCGGAGGCGAAGTTTTTGTTGAGCGACGTGCGGGCCTCGAGCATGTTTGTCGTCTCCTCGGAGCGATTCGAAAGGGTGTCTAAATTGGGCGAGGGGAGGAGGCGCAGGGTCTGCATGCGATTGCGGGCGTACTGGCGGAGGTAGTCGGCGCCGATGTTGAAGGTGCTACCCTGATCATCCAGCTCGCGATCGAAGCGAAGGGTGCCTTGATACGTGCGATAGGTGTAGGGCGTCTCGGTGCGCGTGGTGTAGAGCGCCGTGTCGGCCCAGCCCGACGGGGTGCGCAGTGGCTACGTCATTGCGGGGTTTGGCATGGTCGGTGGAGAAGTATAGCGAGGTGCCGAGGGTGTTGCGCGGGGTGAGGTCGTAGGTCAGGCTGAGGCGGTCGTAGAGGCCGTGCGTCCAGCCGCGGGACTGTTCGTCGGTGCGTAGCGCGCGTCCCGTGCGGAGGAAGTCGTACGTGTTTTCGTCGTCGGTGGCGAGGTAGTAATCGGTATAAGAGAGGACATTGTAGAGGCTCAGGCGATTGAATCGGCCGTTGTAAACAGCGTAGGCGAAGTCGCGCGAGAAGCCGTATTTGGAGTACACATCGGCGCCGGCCATGGCATAGCCGTAGTATCCGCCGTCCAGCTCTTTGCGAAGCGTGATGCGGATCACGGCGCCGCGAGTGGAAGCAAATTCGCTGCTGCCGGGCGTGTAATCCACCTGCACACGACGGATGCGGTCGGCGGGCAGGGCGGCCAGTTCCTTGATGTTGGTCAGTCGGACGCCGTCCACGTAGACCGTTCCGACGGCCTGCCCGAGCACTTCGAGCGCCCCTTCGCGACGCGTCACGCCGGGCAACATGGCGAGTATCTCGTCCGTCTGTCGACCCTGCGTCACGGTCGATCCGAGCAGGTTGGCCGTGTATCCGCCTGCGCTGCGGCGGATGCGATCGGCCGTCACCGTGACCTCATTAAGCGCTGCCGCCTCGGGTCGTAAGGTAACGACGACGCCCGGCCGTGCCTCAACGACTTGCGTCTCATAGCCCACGAAGGAGACCTTCAGCACACGCTTCGCCGCCGTGCCAGGGACGGACAACGAGAAGGCGCCATTGGCGTCGGTGATCGCTCCTGCTACAAAGGCAGAATCGGGCAGCGCATAGGCTACCACATTGACAAACTCCATCGGACGTTTCGCCTCGTCCACCACGCGTCCGGTCAGCTCCTGAGCCTGAATCGCGCTTGCCATACCGATCAACAGGATCAGCACAGCGCATACTTGTTTTGCTTTCATAATCTGTTTGGTTGATTGGGTTATTTTATGGCTTGAAACGAGTAATACGCGATCCTATTGCTTAAGTGTAAAAAAAAAACGAACGAGCCTCAAGGAGGCTTGTTCTGTGAATGGATGAAATGCACGAATGAAGTGCCGCGATTATCGGAAGTTGTATCCGACGGAGATGTTGAGCGTGTAGTTGCGCGCCGTGGCATTCGTGGCATTCGGATAGACCGGCAAGCGGTCGTGCACGTTGCGCAGCCCGAGACGGTAGTCTAACCCTACGGCGAAGTGCCGATAGACGAATTCCACGTCAATCAGGGCGCCGAAATCTGTGCGATTAAACGCCTTGATGCTCCGCTCCGGGCGGATCCCGTGCATGGTGCCGTTGAAGGACTCGCTCGTGAGAAAAGCGTCAGGATAGACCACGTTCATATGGCCGCCGAGGCCATAGCCCAAATATCCGCCGAGGCCAACGCTGAGGCGTGCCTTCTCGTCAAACGAGAGTTTGTAACGCACTTGCAGCGGGATGTCGAGGTAATCCAACCCGGCATTCATGTAGACGGGAGCGTTCGGCATAGGCCTGAAATGGCTCCAATTCTCTTCGTGATCAAGTTGCCCGTAGATCAGGCTGGAACCTTTTCGTGCATAGCCCACCCCGAGGCGAAGTCCAAAGGACGAGGGCAGGTAATATTCCGCCATCAGGCTAGCCGATGGCCCAGCCAGATATTCCTCCGAGTTCCCCTGTCCCAAATCCGAGATGGCCCACCCGACACGTGCACCGAAATTCAACTGCGCCTTTGCAGGCGTTACTCCACAAACGGCCATCGCTGCGACGACCATCATTGCCACTAAAATTCTTGCTGTGTTCATTGATTATTGAGTTTGATATTACGGCGCCAAAACTAAATGCTCCCTTTACCCAAAACATTACACAAAAGTGTAGTTCTGCGTCTCGCGTGCAGCAACAGAATGGCAAATTCTCACGGAGAGAAACTACTTTATTTGTCCCCAGATATCCACCATCTATGATTATGATGAAGAAAGAGC
>CALHPT010000358.1 GCA_938036405.1 uncultured Tannerella sp. | reverse complement strand
TCTCGGCTTTGAAGTCGTCATCTTGCCCTTCGGTAAGTGGGATCTGGACGCAAAGTCCGGTTCGATCCTCTGGTGTCGGCCACGCGTCGCACCGTTCGACGCCGTCGGTGCCGTGCCCATCAAATACAACGCCGCGCTCAGCCGCACGATCTTCTCCGAGGAGTACTATCACGAAAAACTTCACGCTTACATCGACGCGCTGAACACCTTCTATGTGGCCCTCACTCGTGCCAAGGAAGAGCTGATTGTCTTCGCCCCGGCCGAGTCTGCCTCAAAGAGCTCCAACAAATCCCCCGCCGTAACGATTGACAGCATCCTCCGCGAAGCGCTTGGCTCTCGCCTCACCCAAACGGCTGAGGGCGATCCGCTGCGTCCCCTGGCCGACGGATTCCAGCCGGAGAGCGGACTCTTCGAGTGGGGCACCTGGATCGATTGCGAGGCCAGGCATACGGACGAGATGCCCGCCGACGCGTCTTCTATCGTGCGCACGCTGCCCTCCGTCTGCCCTGACGCACGCATGTACTTGAGCCTCTCCGGCCGATCGTTTGACGATACGCAGCGCGACTACGGCGTGCTCATGCACGACCTACTCAGTCGTATCCGCACGGTGGACGACCTGCCCGCGGCCGTAGCCGCCAAGGTGTCAGCCGGCGAGATCGACCGCCGGTCGGCCGATGCGCTGGAGGAGCGTCTGCGTGAGCTCCTGGCTCAGCCTGCCGTCCGAGGCTGGTTCGACGGCTCGATGAACGTCCTCACCGAGGCCGAGATCCTCTGTGGCGACGGCCGATCGCGTCGCCCCGACCGCGTCATGCTCGCCGCCGACACGGACGCTCCGCGCGCCGTCATCGTGGACTATAAGTTCGGCCTCCGCGAGTCGCGACGCTACGTCCGGCAGATCCGCGACTATATGGCCCTCATGCGCGCCATGGGATATACCGACGTCCGGGGCTACCTCTGGTACGTGGAGCTCGGCGAAACGGAGGAGGTGAGCGCTTGAGAAGAATGTACCGCCATCGGCCGGTCACACGGGCGGCTTACGCCCCTCGGGCGCCCCACGCAGCATATCCTCGACCGGCTTTCGGCCGGCCGTATCTCAATGAATATTCTATTTTTGCCCCGCTTAACAAGATAAGGATGAAAGTTCACCGCGAAGGAACAGGCTTATTGCTGTCGTTATTTACCCTTTTGTTTGTCGTTGATCTCTTGATCTATTACACGATCGACAAAGGGTTCTTTTTTTACCTCTTCACCGCCGCGGCGGTCATCTTCTTTGCCTTAGTTCTGAACTTCTTCCGCAGCCCACACCGCCGCTTTCCCTATGACTCGGAGGGCCTCGTGATCGCCCCAGCCGACGGAACTATCGTAGCGATCGAAGAAGTGGCGGAGAATGAATATTTCCGCGACCGCAGGCTCCAGATCTCGATCTTCATGTCCGTTTTTAATGTCCACGCGAACTGGTTTCCGGTCAATGGCGTCGTCAAGCACGTCTCGCACCAGAAGGGGCGCTTCCAGGCGGCCTACCTACCCAAAAGTAGCACCGACAACGAGCGGTCCACGATCGTCATAACCACCTCTTACGGCGTCGAGGTGCTCACCCGCCAAGTGGCAGGGGCGATCGCTCGCCGCATCGTCACCTACGCTCAGCCCGGAGAGCAGTGTAAGGTCGACGACCAGATGGGCTTCATCAAATTTGGATCGCGTGTGGATACCTACCTGCCGGTGGGGACCGACCTGCTCGTCCGCCTCGGCCAGAAGGTGCGGGCCAACCAGACGCCGATCGCCCGTCTGGGTAAAATCACCTATCCCTGAGCCATGCCGAACCTCGTCCGTCACCTTCCTAACGCGCTCACTTGCTGCAACCTGATCTGCGGGTGCATCGCTACGGCGGCCGCCCTTGACGGACGGCTGATGACGGCCACTGCGCTCATCTTCGCCGCCGTCGCATTCGATTTCGTGGACGGGCTTGCCGCCCGACTTCTTCACGCTGCATCGCCCATCGGCAAGGACCTCGATTCACTGGCCGACGTAGTCAGTTTCGGCCTCGCCCCGGGCGCCATGCTCCACCGCTTTTTCGTCGACGTGAGCCTTCTGGCACCGGACGCCGCGCTGCCGTTTCTCCTCTCGAGCCTCGCCACGGCGGCGGCCCTCGCCATACCCGTCGGCTCGGCCCTCCGGCTGGCCAAATTCAACAACGATGCACGCCAGACGACCTCCTTTATCGGCCTACCCGTCCCCGCGCACGCCATCTTCTGGTCCTCGCTGCTGGCTTCGCTGGCCATGACCGCCGAACGGCAGCCCGCGGATGTGGCCGCCGACCTCACGGTGTGGGTTGTGGGGCTGTCCGTGCTCGCCTTCGCCGGATCGGTGTTGCTTGTCTCCGAGCTTCCCATGTTCTCGCTCAAGGTGAAAAACATGGCGTGGAAGGGTAACGAGCGGCGGTACCTGCTGATCCTTTCGGCCGTTGTGCTCACCCTCGCGTTGCCCGCGTTGACAGGCATTTCGGCCACCATTTTGCTTTACATCCTCCTCTCCATTTTTGATCGGAAAGCCCCGTCCGCAGAGTCGGAGCCGTAGCCTTTTCCGTCGCCCCCCACTGTTCGTAAGTCGCCCCCGTCAAGATGTTTGGCGGGGATTTTTTTTGCCCATCCGCCTCCGCTTGGAATTACTGCGTAAGCCCCCGCCCGTACCCGGCCAACCTC
>CALHPT010000357.1 GCA_938036405.1 uncultured Tannerella sp. | reverse complement strand
CGGTAGGTCGGCCGTGGCAATCCGTTCGTCGCAAGTCTGGATGGGGTGGACGTAGCCCGATCGGGCGTAGACGTCGAAGAGCCACGGCTCGGCGGGGATGAGCGTGGTGAGGGCGAAGCCTCGGCGGCGCATCGTGCGGAGGGCGCGACGCATGAGGGCCGTCATCAGCCCCTGGCCGCGCGCCTCGGGGCGGGTGCTGACGCCGCAGATGTAGGCCGCGGGGAGTGTGCGATGGCCTATGCGAAGGGCGTAGGGGACGATGTGGAGCATGGCCGCGAGGCGTCCGTCGCAGCTGAGCGTGAGGGCATTCTGGGGCCGGTAGACGCGGGTGAAGAAGAGGCGGACGAAGGCGTCGGAGTCGCCAAACGTGTCCTGCCAGAGGCGCATCATCGCGGGCAGTCGCGGGTCGCCGCTCATCGGCGCTTCACGGCGCCGAACTTCTCCAGCAGCACGGCGGGGTTGTACGACAGTTTGGCCTTGCGGAGGCCCGGCAGCCCGAGGTCTTCCTCGCGATTGATGTAGGTGTACGTCTCCGGAATGTGGGCGACGAACTCCTGGTTGATGACGCTGAAAATGCCCTCGTAGCTCGTGTCGGCCTTCTCGACGTGGACCCCGAAGGTGGTGCCATTGATGGGCGATCCGTAGGTGAAGGCGGCGATGTGGTCGTCGATGACCAGGGCACCGCCCGTGAGGCCCAGCGCGTCAAAGTTGCGGAGGGCGAAGTCCATCGATCGGCGCTCGTTGATGAGTGCACTCGCGTTATCGTCCGTCGCGTTGGAACGCATCCAAGTGCGCTCCAGCTCCATGCAGCAGGGGGCCGTCTCGGCCGTGAGGGGCACGTAGGTGTAGGTGTATTCCCTGCGGAAACGGTTGGCGTGGTTGCGCTTCGACTGGAGTTTTTTGCCGCGCAGCGTGAGCAGCTCCTCGCGCAGGTAGATGTAATCGAAGTAGTCGCGGTCGGCCATATAGGCGAACTCATCGGGGCAGGCAGCCTCCAGCTCGCAGCGTGCCTCGGGGGTGATGCCGAGTAGGAACAGGGGGTGACCGAAGCCGTTCACGTGGTTGTTTTCGTCCAGCTTACGGATCGCCTCGGGCAGGTCTCCGTGGCCGATCGGCATCATGTAGGCCAGCCGTCGGCCCGCATTTTCTTGGATGTAAAAGCGGATGAAGAGGAAGCCGTCTTCGACAGCAAACTCGCTATCGTAGAAGAATCGCCAGCTGCACATGTTGGCAAAGGCGAAATCGCAGTTGGAATAGGGGGCATTCAGGGTGAATGCGGTGATCGCGTCGCGATCGGTGAGGGAGATGGGTTGAAACGTCATGTGTACATATATAATAGGAACGGAAACGCCGACCGGGCAGGTCTGAAATCTGTCCGATCGGCGTTGAATAGCGTGTCGGTGAGCTTACGTCTACTTGATGACGCCCAGCGTGCGGCCGACTTTGATAAAGGCACCGATGGCCTTGTCGAGGTGCTCGCGCTCGTGTCCGGCAGAGAGCTGCACGCGGATGCGCGCCTGATCTTTGGGCACGACCGGATAGTAGAAGCCGGTCACGTAGATGCCTTCGTGCTGCATTTCGCGGGCAAAGTCTTGCGAGAGCTTCGCGTCGTACAGCATCACGGCGCAGATGGCCGACTGCGTGGGCTTGATGTCGAAGCCTGCCTCCATCATGCGGTCGCGGAAGTAGGTCACGTTGCGCGCCAGCTTCGTGTGGAGCGTGTCCGACTCGTCGAGCATCTTGAACATCTCAATGCTCGCACCGACGATCGACGGGGCCAGCGAGTTGGAGAAGAGGTACGGGCGCGACCGCTGACGGAGCATGTCGATGATCTCCTTCCGGCCCGTGGTGAAACCGCCCATGGCGCCGCCGAAGGCCTTGCCGAGCGTACCGGTGAAGATGTCGATCCGTCCGTAGAGGTTGAACTGCTCCGCTACGCCGCGACCCGTCGGCCCGACGACGCCCGCGGAGTGCGACTCGTCGACCATCACCAACGCGTCGTAACGCTCGGCCAGGTCGCAGATCTTGTCCATCGGTGCCACGTTGCCGTCCATCGAGAAGACGCCGTCCGTAGCGATCACGCGGAAGCGACACCCCGCGGCCTCCTTCAGGCAACGCTCCAAGTCGGCCATATCCGCATTGGCGTAGCGGAAACGTTTGGCCTTGCAGAGGCGTACGCCGTCGATGATGGAGGCGTGGTTGAGGGCGTCGGAGATGATGGCGTCCTGCTCGCCGAGGAGCGGCTCGAAGAGCCCACCGTTGGCGTCGAAACAGGAGCCGTAAAGGATCGTGTCGTCCGTCCGGAAGAAGCGGGCGATGGCGGCCTCGAGGTCCTTGTGCATGTCCTGCGTACCGCAAATGAATCGCACGGACGACATGCCGAATCCGCGCTGTTGCATGGCGCGTGTAGCAGCCTCGATGAGGCGCGGATTGTCGGATAGCCCGAGGTAATTGTTGGCGCAGAAGTTCAGCACCTCCTCGCCGTCGCCAACGCGGATGTCAGCGCGTTGCGGGGTTCGGATGATGCGTTCTTTTTTGAATAATCCCGCCGACTCGATGTCGGCCAGTTCCTGCTGGAGGAACGCTTGAATTTTTCCGTACATGACTCTTTGTGTATGTAATTATGGTTTCGCGGCGGCAAATGTAAGACGTAGTTCGGGGTAAAAAGGGGCCGGCGCATCATCCCTCAGCCACCGATGCGATATCAGCGTATCGCCGCCCGTCTGCGCGGGCCCGTCGCTGTGTATTTCGGGGCCATGCAAAGCTGCGACAGCCCGTCGCTGTGTGTTTTAAGCTGTTGCAAAGCTGCGACAGCCCGTCGCTGTGCGTCTCGAGATGCGTTCATCATCTTTTTTTGCAGATTGTATGGGTTTCTATATTGTCGTATTCCTATTCTGATACCTTTGCGCGCAAAAATTCACATTCAGAAAGATGAAAAACATATTGGTAATCGGTTCGACCGGACAAATCGGTTCTGAACTGACCTTGGAATTGCGAAAGCATTACGGAGAGAATGTGGTTGCGGGTTACATACCCGGAGCCGAACCGAAGGGTAAGTTGGCTGAAACAGGCCCCTCAGCCATCGTGGACATTACGAATGGGCAACAGATCGCCGACACGGTGGCGAAGTATCGTGTCGACACGGTCTACAACCTTGCAGCGCTGCTCTCGGCCGTGGCCGAAAGCAAGCACCGGCTGGCGTGGCACATCGGCATCGACGGTCTGATCAACGTGCTCGAAGTGGCACGTGAGAGGGGCTGCGCAGTCTTCACCCCCAGCTCGATCGGAGCCTTTGGCGACGGTGCACCGAAAGACATGACGCCGCAGGACACCGTCTGCCGGCCACACACGATGTATGGCGTAACGAAGGTGACGGGCGAGTTGCTCAGCGACTACTATTACACCCGCTTCGGCGTCGATACGCGTGGCGTGCGCTTCCCTGGGTTGATCTCCTACGTGACGCCTCCGGGCGGTGGCACGACGGACTATGCCGTCGACATCTTCTACGCCGCGGCTCGGGGCGAGACGTTCCGCTGCCCCATCCAGGCCGGCACGTTCATGGACATGATGTACATGCCCGACGCCCTGCGTGCAGCGATCCAGCTGATGGAGGCCGACCCTACGCGGCTTCGTCATCGCAACGCGTTCAACATCGCCTCGATGAGCTTCGATCCGGAGATCATCTATCGGCAGATCCGCAAGTATCGGCCCGACTTCGTCATGGAGTACACCGTCGACCCCTTGCGGCAGTCTATCGCCGAATCGTGGCCGAACCACATGGACGACCATTGCGCCCGCGAAGAGTGGGATTGGGCACCGCGCTACGACCTCGACGCCATGACGCGCGACATGCTGGAGAAGCTCTCGGCTCGCTTCTGACCGAGCGCCCCCCCTCCTACCCTGCTTTCACGACGAATCCCGCATACCGGTCACACGGTGTGCGGGATTTTTTGGGCCAAT
>CALHPT010000356.1 GCA_938036405.1 uncultured Tannerella sp. | reverse complement strand
CAGATCGAATCACCTATAGGGACGCAAAGTCGTACTTCTCCGTGCTTCTTGACAACAATAATAGAAAGCTGATTTGCCGTCTCTATTTCAATTCTCCAACAAACAAGCGCATCACGTTTTCTGATGAAAACAAGAAAGAGCACTACAACAAAATAGAGTCCCTCGATGACATCTACCAATATAGTCAGCAAGTAATCGATGCCGCGTTAAGGTACGTCCGGGCGCCCTCTGATCAGGAATATTCAGCTGGACTGTAAGTTTACAGACAAAACGAAGCATCATCGTCAGAAATCATGGAAACAGAAAAAGACTTTTATATGCCCGTAGCCATCCACCCGGGCGAAAACATCCGCGAATGGATGGAAGAAAACGAAATGACGGCCGCAGAGTTAGCTCTCCGCACGGGGTTGTCGGAGACCTCCATCCGGCGTATAGCAGACGGCTTGGAGGACATCACGCCTGAATCAGCCGCCGCCCTTGAGCGGGGAACAAGCATGTCCGCCAACTTCCTCCTGCGCTTTCAAAAGCTCTATGAAAACACCCTCGAGCATTTGGCGCGCGAAAAGAAGGCAAAGGCTGCAAAGATTCCCCGAGGACTCCGCCGTGTGCGCCGCCGCACGCTCGCCCCGGCCGGCGTCTGAGATCCCTCGAGAGCTTCGAGGATATGAGCTGCAAAACGCCAATTTGGGTACACGTCGGCCTCGACATGGGCTGCAAACGGCGCTTTTGGGTACACGTTCCCCCACTAAAACATCCCGGGGCTGCCTCTACACAGAAAAGCAGCCCCGGAAACAAATCAAGAGAATATCACAAATCAAAGAATAGTAGCATATGGATATAACGAAAGAAAAAACAGAGGAGAATTCTGTAAAAGTACTCGTCTATCATGGAGGTTTCGACAATAGAGGTGAACCTTGCGCAAAGACATTATATCTCCCCCGCGTCCCCGTTGCCGGAGACAAACTCTTTATCACGCAGGGAGAGGATGATAAGGCTTATGCGTACAATGTCGTTGATGTACACTTGATCGATAAAGGAGGGGTGTGCGTCGTGGTAGAGCTGATCAGTGACATGACATCCTACTTAAGCGGGTTCGTAAAGCGTGGGCTTATTTAGCCACGATGTGCGATTCTACGCAACACCTGTAATACAGATCATCGGAACCGGCAAGCGCCTCTTTGATCTTGGCCGCCTGTGCTTTAGTAATGCCAATGCCAATAAGAGGTGGCCGGCCGCCCTTCTTTATCGAAGCAATAAGCTGCTTTAGCTGCTTGTTGGAGTATACACCCCGGTCTCTTTTTTTGAATATTGAGAATATCATAATAGATAAAGTTTGAATTGTTCTTAGCATCGTTTGTCCCACCAACCCGGGCGACCGCGTAGCTCTCACCCTACACGGCCGCCCGGTCACACGTAACACTATAATCAAAGAAAAATGGAACTCAAAGAATTTGTAACTGATGTACTACAGCAGATAAATGACGGCGTCATTGAAGCCCAAAAGGCAGGTGTGTACGCCAACCCGCGGAAAGAACACCAAGGCATCAAGGCTTCTTACATTTATAAAGTTGACGGCGAAGAAGATCAAAGCAGTTTACAAATCGTCGACTTTGAAGTTGGGCTAACTAATGAAGTAGGAAGCGGTGGCGGAAAGTTCGGCGTTTCGTTCGCTGGGATTAGCGTTGGTGTAGCCGGTGGTGGAAACACCTCCACCGCGGCCGTTACGCGTATCCGGTTTTCAATTCCGTTGCTCTTACCTGTCTACAAGGATCATAATACGAAAGACTAATCTCTGCGGTCTATATCCTTCTCGAATCGCGCGCGCCACTTCTTATTGTAGCGATACATGTGCAGTATTCGGTCGACCGTGGTATCGATCATTGAAATCGGATCTACGTATTCTTCTACGCTCCCTGTGTTGTGAAAAGACATGCTCTGCCACACTTTGAGCGCCACCTTTTGGGTAAGCCACGTGATGTATATGCGTTTGAAAACGTTC
>CALHPT010000355.1 GCA_938036405.1 uncultured Tannerella sp. | reverse complement strand
TGTATATATTTGCCGATGGATAAAAGTGATTTCAAGAGACGTGGATAAATAGAGCCGATGGATAGACGCGAATTCAATCTACTCCGTAGATAAGCACCGATGGATAGACGGGATTTCAATAAACGGATAAAATATACCTTTGCACGGGGTGCAAGAGGGTAAACGAGGCACGTTTGGCCCCCTGCACAACAGGCACATAGACAAACGAGGAGAAAAAGAGATGGAAGAGATGATTCGGATCCACAAATTGAGTCAGGAGCGGCTTGACAACGCCCTGCACCTGAATTTTCATACCACTGTTCGCGATTGGCTGCGTGAGGCAGACCTGAAAAAGATCGGGCTGCCGAAGGAACTCGTCGAGGAGTACGAAAAATGCACTCAGGACGAGCAGGAAATGATCAAGGAGACCCGTGCGCGGTTTGAAACACCACATATCGCAAGGAAGGAGAAGGAATGCAACCATTGGCTGTCGTACATCGCGGCCGTGGTGCGCGCCATGCGCCTCTCGCCGGAGCCGGAGGAGGTGGAGGCGGCCACGTCGCTCTACCTCTTGTGGCGCTCCAATAAGCCCCTTCAGGGGGTGTCCCTCGGGCGGAAGTCGGCCGGCATATGGGCCCTGCTGATCGATCTCAAAGATGACCGTTACGCTCCGCTTGTTACGCGCCTTAGGCTCGATCGCGGCGTGCAGCTACTCGAGGAGGCGAACGAGGCACTGGAAGAGTTGCAGCTGCAACGAATCAGGGCGCGGTCGAAGCCCGATCTCCCCTCGTCTACCGACCTCCGTCCCACGACGGACGCCGTCTATCGCCGCATCGTCAAGTATTTAGAGTTGTCGTACATGAACGCCTCGCCCGATGGACGCACCGCGATTACCGAGCTGGTACATTTGATCAATAAGATGGTTGACCATACTCGAACCGCCTACAAGCAGAGCCTGTCGCAACGCCGCGCTCGCCGCCGACAAAAGGAGGCCGAGGTGGCCGCCGAGGAGTAAAGGGCCGATCGTGACGATCCGCATGCTCTCCAAAGGCGTCTGGACAGAGACGGTGGGGGCGGTGCTCGATCGCCCCGATTGAGGGGAGTGCACACACGCCCCTTCCTCCCCATTGATGGGGGGGAATACCTGCGATCTTCAGCCATTTAGTACACAGAAAACAGCCACTATTAGGGAGGGGCCACGGGCAGCGGTAGACGTACTTTTGCGCCCGCTAAAACCCCAAATAATAGAAGAACAGTATGACAAAAAGAACTACGCAGTTTTATCTGCTCACCCTCCTCTTTCTGCTCTGCACCGCCACCACGGCCCTGGCACAGCGACGCGTGGAGGGACGCGTGGTGGACAACGAAACGGGCGAGACACTGCCCGGCGTGAACCTCGTCACCCGAAACGGGACGTATGCCGTCACCGACGAAAAGGGTACCTACAACCTACCCATCACACGGGGCGATTCGGTCACCGTCTCCTACGTCGGCTATGAGCCGCAAACCATTCCCGCCTTTTACCTCATCGACCATCACGAGATCCGCCTCAAGACGGGCATGGAGCTTCGCGAAGTGGTCGTCACCGCCAGTATCGCCAGCGCGCGCAACACCAAGGCCGTCGGATCGAAGATCGACAAGGTGGACGTGGAGCGGCTCATGGATCAGGGCACAGGCTCGAACCTGGCCGACATCATCGACGGACGCATCGGCGGCGTGCAGATGTTCCAATCCAACGGCAAGGTGGGTATGCCCATCCGCTTCAACATGCGCAGCGGCGCCACGCTCAGCATGGACCGCGACCCGATCATCTACGTCGACGGTGTGCGCTACAATAACTCCCACACGTCGGACATCAACACCTCGCAAGACGCCATGAGCTCCCTCAACGACCTGCCGCTGGAGGACATCGCCTCCATCGACGTCATCAAGGGTCCGGCTGCCGCAGCCTCCTACGGTGCCGAGGCGGCCAACGGTGTCATCGTCATCACCACCAAGCGTCGCAGCTCGGCCGCAGCCGACGGCGGCAACCTGACGGGGACGGTCAAGTTCACCCAGGGCGTCAACACGTTGGCCCGCCGATACACGCAGTTCGTCAACAACGACGACATCAATAACTTCTTCGTCAACGGCAACATCACCCGCCTCTATGCCAACCTATCGAAGCGTTTCTCGCCCGGCAACCAGCTCTATTTCTCGCTCGACGAGAACCACACCGCCGGCATCATCCCCGGCAACCGCGACGTGCGACACGCCCTCATGGCCGCCTACGACGTGACCCAAGACAAGTTCGGCATGAACGTCAGCCTGCGCTACATCAACGGTTCGCTCAGCCTGCCGCAGACGGCGCAGGGAAAGAACGATGCAATCTGGAACCTCATGCGCACGCAGAAGCCGTGGGGCTACGTCAGCGAACGCACCTGGCGCGCGCAGTCGTGGACGTACGACAACGACCGCGTCATCGGTCAGGCTCGCCTCAGCTACCTCTTGCCCGGCGCCGTGAAGGTCGAGACGCTCCTCGGTATGGACGTGAACTTCATCCGCGGCGAATACTTGCTGCCTTACGGCTACCTGCTCAACACGAACGACAAGGGTGCGCGTAACGTCAGCAACCGTCGCAACTCAACGCTCAACTGGGACATCAAGGCCAACCGTCGCTTCGACCTCGGAGGCGGATGGCAGACCACCCTGACGCTCCTCTCGCAGATCGTCCGCCGCTACGAGACGGTCAACACCGTCTCCACAAGCGTCTTCAGCGGCAACGTCACGCAGCTCTCTGCCGCGTCCGAGAAGCAAGTCAGTGAGTCGGACTTTGAGCAGCGCACGTGGGGACTCTACGGCGAGGCGTTCTTCAACTATCGCAATACGCTCTTCATCAACGCTGGCCTCCGCCGCGACGCCTCGAACCTGATCGGCGCCAACGTGGCCAGCATCTATTATCCCTCGCTCAGCGTGTCGTACAACCAACAGGCCTTCAAGTGGCGCGCCGCCTATGGCGAGTCGGGTCGCCTGCCTTACCCCACCGACGCCCACACGGCCTATGCCCTCACCGGCAGCTCGGCTTACGGTCCGCTCGTGGCGCCCTCCACGCAGGGCAATCCCAACATCCGCCCCGAACGCATGCGCGAGATCGAGTTAGGTACGGACATCAACCTGAAGCGTCACCGCATCGGCCTCTCGCTCTATGGCCAATTCACCTCAGACGCCATCATCTACGTGCCTCTGCGCTCCTCCTTCGGTTGGCTCGGATCGCGCCCGGAGAACATCGGTAGTGTGCGCGGCTACGGCTTCGAACTGAACTGGAACGGCACCGTCTGGGAGAATCGCAGCGCAGGCAACGCCCTCGACCTCTTCGTCAGTGTGAACGGACAAACGAACGAGGTGACGAACACCGGCGGCCGCACGATCGAGAACTTGCCTAACGTGATCAAGGAGGGTCAGCCGGCCTACGCCTTCTATTATAAAAAGGTAGAGGGCGCGCGCTACGATGCCAAAGGCGTCTATAAGGGTGCGCAGGAGAGCAAGGAGTATGAATATCTCGGCAAACCCTTCCCGACGCTCAACGGCGCGGTGGGCTTCGAGCTGAAGCTGTTCCATAACCTCACCTTCAACGCCCGCGTGAACTATGCCACCGGCGCGTCGGTCTACAACCAGAGCTACTACAACGTGGCCGGCTTGGGCGATAACCTCAAGAAGCGCGAAGACCTCAAGGCTGCGCTGGCCAAGGAGACGCCGGGCACGGACGCTTATCGCGCTACGGCCGAACAGCTGGCGCACACGGAGCGCAATCGCGATAACTACATCGAGAAGGCCGACTTCATCCGCCTCAGCAGCCTTTCCGCGGGCTACGACTTCAGCTCGCCCGTGCGTCGGGCCACGCATCAGCTGATCAAGACGTGTCGCCTGATGCTCTCGGCGCAGAACCTCATCCTCATCACCAACTACAGCGGCGCCGAGCCGCAGATCGAGGCCAACGGCGGCACACGCCAGACGCGTGGCATCGGCAGCCTCTCGCGCGACATCACCAACGCCCCCGCGCCGCGCTCATTCATCGCTTCACTCACCATCGGATTCTAAACAATGACACAGACAGACATAATGAAGAACCTCCGCTATATCCTCCTTTCGGCCGTCGCCCTCGTCACCCTGGCCGGCTGCGACAAATGGATCGACAACGCCAAGACGCCCTCCAACTCGCTCACGTACGACGACCTGCGCCGACCCGGCATGATGGCCTCCGTCAAAGGCAAGATCCTCACCGACGGCGCCCTCACGGCCAACGTCAAGACACTGGCCGGACAGGCCTCCTCGGCCGCCTTCATGGCCCTCGGCGCGATGACCGACGAGCTGACACCGACGAAGGTGCCCAACGCCCTCGTCTATAAAGCCCTCAGCGACGACAACGCCTCCTCTGCGGGTGGCGAGGCCGACGGCGTCTTTAACAACCTGCAAAATCTCCGTGCCCGCGCCGAGGAGCTCCTCGCCATCGAGGCTTCGACGGAAGATGACGGCTCGGCAGGGTACGAGATCGTCCGTGCCTATGCCCGCCACACGGGCCATCTCTATGCCGGCTATGCCTACAAGCTGCTGGCCGACTGCTTCTCGTCGAACCCCTCGGCGGCTGGCGAGGTGCCCGTGAACGGTAAAAACCTCACCCACGAGGCGCTCTACGCCGAGGCCATCACCCACCTCCAGGCAGCCGTCCGCGAGGCCGACGCTGAGGTGCTCCGTGGCATGGGTGGCGCCTTCAATCGCGACCTGGCCGTGGGCAGCGCCGAAGCCTTGCTCTGCAAACTCTACATGAGTCGCGGGCAATACACCGAAGCCTCTGCCCACCTCGACGCCGCGCTCGGCGAGAAGGCTACGATGCAGATCGTCTACAACGTCAACGGCTCGCCCAACGGCCTCTATTCGACCCTCGGCGAGACGGCCCGCGACGTGGAGGTCGACGCCGACATCGTCAACAGCCTGCGCAACGACGCCGAGCGGAAGGCTGTCCCCACGGCCACGAACAAGGAGGGCAACCGCTACCTCACCAGCCTGCTCCGCCACAGCCCGCTGACCATCACCGACGGCGCCGAGATGCTCCTCATTCGCGCCGAACTGATCGTCCGCGGTGTGCGCACGGGCGACGCCCTAGCCACCGTCAACCGCGTCATCACGCCCTACGACGCCGCCTCGGCGCTGGCCACCCAGCCCACCCTCAGCGACATCGACCACCTGCGCCGCGTCTACCTCTTCCTCCGCGGTGAGCGCACCCTCGACTATCGCCGTGGCCTCACCACCGCCGCCAAGCAACAGACCTGGCAGGCACGCCGCCTGAAGTGGATGCCACTCCCCGAAAACGAGACAGGGAAAACGAACGACTAAAGAAGGACCAACAACAAACGGCCGGGTGCACAAAGGGGCATTCGGCCGTTTCTCTTTATCGGTCGTTCTTGAGTGATCCGGCTCCTGTTTGCATTCGTCGTCGTGTGACACGATAGCGTCTCTCGGAACTTTTAGGTCTCATTGTGTGGCACGATGGCGTCTCTCGGAGCTTTTAGGTCTCGTTGTGTGACACGATGGGGCCTCTCGGAACTTTTAGGTCTCATTGTGTGACACG
>CALHPT010000354.1 GCA_938036405.1 uncultured Tannerella sp. | reverse complement strand
TTGCGGAGTTCCCGCAAACGCTTTCATGAATGATTAGAACAAGACGCATACGAGATGACGATAAACGAAGTACCCCAAGACTTGAAATACATGGCCGGCGGCGTGATCCGCGACGTGGCGTATGCCGTCGATGAGGACGGGCGCTACCAGAGCGTCGTCAGCGACGGCTGGGCGGTGAAGAATGATGTGCTGGACCTCGTCTGGGACGACATCCGCGCCTCCTGCGAGGCCATCCGCGAGCAGGTGCTCCGCCACGAGGCCAGCCCGCTGGCTTACCACATGACGAAGAACCTGCAAGACGTCAGCATGCTGGCCGCCTACGCCGACATACCCAAGCGCAAGGTGAAGAAACACCTCACCTACGACGCCTTTATGCAGCTCGACGAACGCACCCTGGAGCGATATGCCGACGCACTGCGCATCACCGTGGACGAACTGAGGAGCGTAGAATGATTGAAATAGCTTTTGACCACCGCCCCAGCGCCCACTGTGAGAATGGCGTCACCCGCAACCTGCTGCATTTCTACGGCTACGACTACTCTGAGCCGCTCGTCTTCGGCCTCTCCGCCTCGCTCTACTTCGTCCATCTGCCCTTCGTCCGCCTGGCGGGCTTCCCCGTGACGTCGTTCCGCCCCCTGCCCGGCATGATCTTCTCACGCACCACGCGTCTGCTCGGCTTCGGCACGCGGCAACACATCTACTTCAACCGCTCGCGGGCCGAACGCAAGCTCGACCAACTGTTGGCTGAGGGCACACCCACGGGCGCCGTGGTGGGCATGTACTTCCTGCCCTACATGCCTGCGGAATACCGTTTCCATTTCAATGCACACAACATCGCCGTCTTTGGCAAGGATGACGACGACTATCTGGTCAGCGACCCGATCGCGATGGAGAAGGTGCGACTCTCGGCGCGCGACATGATGCGCGCCCGCTTCGCCCGCGGCACCTATCCGCCCATGGGCAAGCTCTACTACATCCGCTCGCTGCCCCGGCACACGCCCGACCTGCCGCCGCTCGTGCGCCGCGCCATCCTCACGAACTGCAACCGCATGATCCACCAGCCCGGGCCGGTGCCTTGGGTGGGCATCAACACGTTCGACTATCTCGGCCGACAAATCCCCCGCTTCCCGCAGCAGTACGGGCCGAAGCGCGCCGCGCTCCATTTGGCGCAACTGATCCGCATGATGGAGGAGATCGGTACAGGCGGCGCCGGTTTCCGCTTCCTCTACGCCGCCTTCCTGCAAGAGGCCGCCGACGTGACCGGCATCCCCGCCCTCAATGAGCTATCCGCCCGCCTGACCGACATCGGCGACCAATGGCGACGCTTCGCCGCCGACGCCGGGCGCGTCTGCAAGAACCGCTCGTCGGCCGACGTCGACTACCGCACGCTTGGCGCCGATCTGAAGGCTATCGGCGGCATGGAACGCACACTCTTCACGGATCTCGAACGCGTCGTAAAGGCTCACAAATGACATCTGCCATCGACATCCGCGACCTCCGCAAGACGTATCGTGGCGCCGCTGCACCGTCTGTCGACGGACTCACGCTGCACGTCTCCGAGGGCGAATTCTTCGGGCTACTCGGCCCCAATGGCGCAGGCAAGACGACGACGCTCTCGATCCTCGCCGGCCTTCTACCGTTCGACGGCGGCACGGTGCATCTCTGCGGCCTCGACATACGCCGCGACCGTGCCCGCATCCGTCCGCTGATCGGCGTCGTGCCGCAAGACATTGCCCTCTATCCCGAACTCACCGCCGCGGAGAACCTTCACTTCTTCGGTCGCATGCACGGCCTGCCCACCCGCACGCTCCGCGAACGCATCGACACGGACGCGGACCGCCTCGACCTCCGCGCCCACCTGCACAAACGCATCGAACACCTCTCCGGCGGCATGAAACGCAAGCTCAACCTCCTCGTCGCCCTGCTTCATCGCCCCCGTATCCTCTTTCTTGACGAGCCGACCGTGGGCGTCGATGTACATTCCCGGCAAGAGATCATCGCGCACCTCCGCGCTCTCAACACCGACGGCATGACGATCATCTATACCTCGCACGACATGGTCGAAGCCGAGCGACTCTGCACCCGCGTAGCCCTCATGAACCGCGGCGCAACCGTCTGTGAAGGCACGCCCGACGCCTTGCTTGCCGAGGCGCGCATGCCCTCGCTCGAAGCCCTCTTTATTGCCCGGACGGAGGAGGCCGGACGCGCATGAAGCTCGCCGCATTATTCCGCAAAGACCTGCTGCTGCTCCTACGCGATCCGTGGGGGCTCGTCTTACTGTTCCTGATGCCGTGGGCGCTCGTGATCCTTATGGCCAGCTTGCAGGACAGCACCTTCCGCACCCTCGACGAACAGCACATCCCCCTCCTCTTGCTGAACGAAGACGCCGATTCGCTCGGCAACACCGTCAGCCGCGAGCTAGCCGATAGCCATCTCTTCGACATCACCTCCACGACGCCCGACGGTCGACCGCTGACGGCCGAGGCTGTGGAAACATCTGTAGCGCGGGGCGATTACCTGATCGGCGTCGTCATCCCGTCCGGCACCACCGACCGTCTGCGGCAACGCGTAGCGCGAGGCGTCGCACAAGCCTTCGGTGGCGAGGAGGATAGCGTAAGCGAAGCCGAGGCAGACACCCTCTCGGCTCAACCGCTTGAGATCCGTCTCTGGGTCGACCCGACCGCAAAGCCGTCTTTTCGGGCTACGCTGCTCAGCGCCGTCCGCGAACACATGCTCACGGTTCAGAACCGGCTCCTGCTCGGTGAAATCTCGCGTCACGTCAACCGCCTTATCCCCATGCCCATCGATTTAGAGATGGAGACGGAGGGCTGGATCACGGTCCACGAGTCCTACGCCCGCACCTCCTCCACCGCCGACCTGCTGCCTAACGCTACGCAACACAACGTACCGGCCTGGAGCATGTTTGCCGTCTTCTTCATCGTCATCTCGCTGGCCGGGAACATGATCCGCGAGCGCGAAACAGGATGCTTCGCCCGCCTCCTGACCATGCCTTGCCCCTACGCCCTCTACCTCACGGGCAAGGTGCTCGTCCACCTCCTCGTCTGCCTCTTGCAGCTCGCCCTGCTTCTCCTCACCGGCCTCTACCTCATGCCCCACCTCGGCCTACCGCCCCTCCGCCTTGGCCACGACCACGCTGCCCTCGCTCTGATGTGCATCGCCGTCTCGCTGTCGGCTGTGGGTTACGGCTTGGCCATCGGCAGTGTGGCTCGTACGGCACAACAGGCGAGCATCTTCGGCGCCGTGTCCGTCGTCATCTTGGCGGCCATCGGCGGCGTGTGGATCCCCACGTTCGTCATGCCACCCCTTATGCGCACTGTCGCCCGCATCTCACCCCTGAACTGGGGATTGGAAGGCTTCAACACGCTCTTCGTACGGGGCGGCGGACTGTCGGACGTGGCCCCCTATGCCGCAGCCTCACTCGTTTTCTTCGCCATCATGCTCGGCGTGGCAATCGTCAGAAGGAAAATGAAAAGCTAACAGAGAGATGCTGTCGGTGAACCGGCAAAACGGTCGACCGGCATCGGCGGGTATAATGACAAAGCAGGCTGCACCATCTGTGACGGATGATGCAGCCCGCTCTTTTGCCAGCAACGGATAACTATACGTTACCCACTCTATAGTCAAAGAACTTGATCAGCTTACGGCTCGTCGGTGGCATCTGCTTGCGGGCGATCAGCTCGGCCGGCGCGAAGACAATGTCCGGCGCGACACGCACTTTCGACCGGAAGAGATCCTTGAGACGCTTCTCGAAACCTTCGTCAGCAGACTCACCGGCACCGACCAGGATGCGTATGCCGTCCGTGCCGATGGCGTTGGTGTAGACTTCGACGATGTAGTTCGTGACTTCGGGCACGTTGTCGAGGATGTCGTAGAGGGCGGCCGGATAGAGCGCTGTGCCCTTGAATTTGATCATCTGCCCTTTGCGACCGATGATCGGGCCGACACGTAACGAGTGACGGCCGCAGGCGCAGGGCGCTTCGAAATGGCGGCAGACGTCGCCCGTCTTGAAACGGACGACCGGCATACCTTCCACGCCGAGCGTGGTGATGGTAATCTCGCCTGGCTCGTCGGGGCCGACGGGGCGGTTGTCGTCGTCGAGGAACTCCACGATGGTCAAGTCGGGCTTGTGGTGCGAGCCGCATTGATGTTCGCACTCCATGAAGGACGATTGCATCTCGGTGGAGGCATAGTTGACGTGTAGCGATAGCTCGGGCCAGAGATCGTGAATCTTGCGGCCGAGTAGGTTCAGCTCGTGGGTGTCGGTGCGGACTGTTTCGCCGACACAGAAGGCGCGGCGGAGGCTACAGCTTCGGTAATCGATGCCTTGAGCGCGGGCGTAGTCGATCAGCTTGAGGATGAAGGAGGGGACGCACACGCAGACGGTCGGGCGGAGGCGCCGGATCATGTTCCATTGCAGTTCGGGGATGCCGTTGCCCACGCGGACGATGGCCGACCCGAGGCGGAAGCTGCCCAGGAGGCACGCTTGACCGGCCATGAAGCAGCGGTCGTTGGTGGCCATGAGTTGGATGACATCGTCCGGGCGACAGCCGCAGATCTCGTATGAGAGGTATTCGCTGAGCGCAAGGCGGTCGAGGTCGCGGCGGGTGTCGGCGAAGGTGACCGGCTCGCCGAGGGTGCCGGAGGTGGTGACGTAGTCGAGGATCTCGGTGCGGGGGACGCAGAGGAAATCCTCGTTGTGGCGTTGGAGGTCTTCCTTGGTCGTGACGGGGAGTCGCACGAGGTCTTCGAGGCGCCGGATGCTGCTGACGTCGATGCCAGCCTCGGCGAATCGGCGGCGGTAGAAGGGCGACCGTTCATTGACGTAAGCCAGTGTCTCGACGAGGCACTGCTCTTGATAGGCTTTGATCTCCGCCTGAGGGAGATACTGAAAGGCTACACTATCCATGGTGTGACACGAAAAACGAAAAGCTAAAAACGGACGATCGGTGGGCGGGCACCCACCGATCGAAGCCGCCGATGGTTACTGGCAATGCTGCTTCATGAGACGTTCGACCACGGGATCGCCCAGCTCTTTGGCGCGTTCAAAGGCCCGACAGCCCTCGGCCTTCTTCCCGCTGCGGACGAGGCAGAGCCCGAGCAGGCGGTGACCCGCCGAGAAGTCGGGGGCCTGCGCGATGCAGCGCTCCAAGCTCTGTCGGGCCTTGGCGAAGTCTTGCTTGCGGAGGTAGATGGAACCCTCTTCGGCCAGGTAGAGTGCGTTGTTGGGGTCGCCCTCGAGTGCGAGGCGGATGTCGGAGAGGGCGCCGTCCATGTCGTTCGCCCGGAACTTAGCCTGCTCGCGATAGTAGTAGAAGCGGGGCAAGACTTCGCCACCCGTGAGGGCATAGTAGCGGTCGTACAGCTTTACGGCTTCGGCGAACTGGCCGCGGCGCATGCGCATATCGACGGCGTCCATGATGTACGTAGCCGCGTCGGTCGGGTTGACACCCGTGGCGCGGGTGATGGCGCTATCCATGAGGATAAACATGCGAGTGGTGTCGGGAGCCTCGAGCTGCTCCTCGGTCTTGGCGGCCATGTAAAACGAAGAGGCCGAGGCGCCGGGGCCCTGGTTGACGAGTGCGTAATCGGCGGCCGCCTTGGGGTAGTCGCCGCGGAAGAAGGCGATGTCGGCCTCGAGCTGTCGGTAGAGGGGGCGGTCGTCTGCGGCGATAGCCCGGGCGATCCAGTCGGCGGCGCGGTCCATCGTCCAGCCGGCGGCCGTGATGGTGGAGTCGCTGGCGGAGACGCCGTAGATGAGTTTGGCGCGGTTGTAATAGCCCTCGGCAACGTTGTTACCGAAGAGCTTTTGCGCGGCCTCGAGGTCTGCCTCGGCACGGCTGAGCAGCTGCTGCTCGGTGCCTACGTCGGAGAGCTTTTTCCGCTGGTAGACGTAGTGCGAAGCGCGCGTGAGGTATCCATCCGGGGAGCTGGGGAAGGTGGCGATGAAGTCGTCCAAGGTGGCGAGATAAGCGCGCGAATCCTGCTGGGCGGCGTAGAGCATGAGGGCCACGAGGGCCTCGTCGGCCGTGCTGGCCCAGGCCGTCCGGATGCCGATGGAGGAGTAGACTTTGTTCAGGACATCAGTTGCCGCCGGCCGCAGATCCATGATGTAAGCTAGGCCAATGCCGTACGTCTTGCCCTTGCCCGAGGCGTCGGCCTGCGCCAGGGCAAAGACTTCGCCGCCCTCGTTCAGCAGCGGCGCGCTGACCTGATCGCGCGTGAGGGGCATCTCGACGCGGTAGTAGCCATACTGCTCCTTGATGCGGGTCACCTCCGAGATGGCGCCCACGGTCGGCGCCGTGCCCTTGGCCGACGCGGCGGGGATGAGGTAGGCCCGATCTCCGACGGCGGGCTGGCTCGTGGCGGGGGTCAGGCCGGGCAGTTTCTTCTGTGAGCTGACCTTGAACCGGATCACGTCGTAGAGATCATCCGCGCCGAGGATACAGACCACGGGCAGGCGCCCGCCATCGGCATCGGTCACTGTGGCGCGCTCGGCGCCTATAAATAAGGTGTAGTTGGAGACGGCCTCGCCCTGGTCGCCCACAAAAAACCCCGTGCCGCGCGTGACATTGCCACTCTTGTCCGTGGCCTCAATCGTAAAGACCGACCGCCGCGCCCGCTCGGCCCACTTCGGCGCCTTCTGCGCCAGCAACATTCCGCCGCTCTGAATCAAGATCAAAGCGCACACTAACCAACTCGTCTTATTCATCTTATCCGTATTAAAATTCATGGGCGCAAAAGTACGCCGTCCGCCATCTTCTATTCCCCATCACGGGCCACGAAATGGCCGGCGCCTCCGAAAATTGTTCCGCGGGGCGCTCCGGACGGTCGAAAGCAGCCATCCGAAGGTGGCTTTGGGAGCCGCTTGGCGAGAGGCGCCCCCATTGAGATGCTCGGCGGGGGCTTTCACGTAAAAAGACGCCTCGTCGGAGTGTCCAACGGGGGCGTCTGAGCAAAAAGACGCCCCGTTGGAAACCATTTTGAGGGCGTCTGAGCAAAAAGACGCCCCGTCGGAGTGTCCAACGGGGGCGTCCGAGCAAAAAGACGCCCCATTGAGGTGCTCAACGGGGGTGTACGCGTGAAAGTGGCTCCCGTCGGACATTCCAATGGAGGCGACTTACCCCAAGTGGCTCTTGTAGGACATTCCAATGGGAGCGACTTACACGAAGTGGCTCTTGTCGGAGTGTCTGGCGGGGGCCGCTGCCGGACAGGAGCTGCCGTAGTGATTCATTGGGGGGGCGACCGGGCGGCGACG
>CALHPT010000353.1 GCA_938036405.1 uncultured Tannerella sp. | reverse complement strand
CCTTACGTAAAAAAGGCCGCACCAGCACTTTCCGGGGTAGCTATCTATCTCAGCAGGAGATAACGGTTTTTATTATTCGGCGCAAACATACATACAAAGATTTACCGAGGATGCACCGAAGGCCTCCGGCTTACTGGCAAGGGGCGTAAAAGGCGTCCTCGATATGTTCTATGCGATAGGAACCGTCGCTGCGCTTGATCAGGCTCAGGATGTCGAATCGGACAGGAAGATCGATGTCGAACGTCTGGACATAGGCGTCGGCGGCGGCTACCGTGCGGCGGATCTTGGCGGCATCCACCGCATCCTCGGGCTCGAGAATCCGGTGTCGGTCGCGCGTTTTGACTTCGACGACGACGAGCCACTCGGGGCGACGGGCCACTATATCCAGCTCATAGTGTCCGGATCGCCAATTGATGTGCAAAACGCGGTAGCCGAGGCCTTCCAAGTACTGTCGAGCGGCCTCCTCCCCTTCCCGACCGACGCGCGACTGCTGTTTGGCCATCTTACGGATCAGAACTGGGTGTAGATGAAGGGCTGGACGTCGGCGGAGGCAAAACTGATGACGAGTTGCACGACGGCGACGAACAAAACGAACTTGACGATCCACGGGCTACGCACGAAGAGGTCGCGCAGGCGGTCGTAGAAAGGGGTGGGGACGAAGTGCAGGGCGAAGACGGAAAGGAAGAGCGCCGTCCAGACGTAGCGCACCTTGGCAAACTCGGGGAAGTAAGCGGGATCGAAGCGCGTGGCAATGCCTACGCTCATTTCGCGAGCCGTATCGAAACTATCGGCACGGAAGAAAATGAAGAGGAAGATGACCCATGCGAACGTGAGCGCCCACGAAAGAAATCCGACAAGGCCACCGTCCGGCAGTCGATCGAGCCACACCTTGCACCGCTTGTGCAGGCAGAGGGCGACGCCGTGGCCTGCGCCCCAGGCGATGAACGTCCACGCGGCGCCGTGCCAGAGTCCGCCGAGGAGCATGGTCACGAGCAGGTTGACATACTGCCTTACCGCGCCCCGACGGTTGCCACCCAGTGGGATGTAGAGGTAATCCCGAAGCCAGAGAGAGAGCGAGATGTGCCACCGACGCCAAAACTCGGTGACGTTTCGCGAGCGGTAGGGGAAATCGAAGTTAATCCCCAGATCGAAACCGAGGATGGCGCCCAGCCCGATGGCCATATCGCTGTAGCCAGAGAAGTCGCAATAGATCTGCAGCCCATATCCCAAAGCGCCCATGAGAAGCTCGACGCCCGAGTAGCCTGACGGATTGCCGAAAGCGATGTTGCTGTACTGCGCCAGGTAATCGGCGATGACGGCCTTCTTGATGACGCCCATCAGGACGGTAAAAAATCCGCCATAGATGCGTGCACGGTCGACGGGCTGGCGAAGGGCCTCGGCGGTGAGCTGCGGCATGAAGTGGTCAGCCCTTACGATCGGGCCGGCGGTGAGGCAAGGGAAAAAGGAAAGGAAAAAGAGATAGTCGAGGAACGATTGCGCGGGGTCGATGCGCCTCCGGAAGACGTCGACGACGTAACTGATGGTGCGGAAGGTGTAAAACGACAATCCGAGGGGCAGCGTGAGGCTGACGGGGCGGAAAGCGGCGTCGCCGGTGAGCATGCGCAGGTTGTCGATAAAGAAGTTGGTGTATTTGAAGGCCACCAGCACGCCGAGGGAGAGGATGAGCGAAAAAAGGAGCCACGCGCGACGTCGGCCGACGCTGCTCGCGGACGCGATGCGGTGCGATACGCCCCAGTCGATGGCCGCCGTGAAGACGAGCAGGAGGAAGAGCCAGCCGCTGTTGTGGAAAAAGAAATAGAGACTGAAGGCCGAGACGAAGATTTTCATCGCCGCGATCCGCCCACTGTTGCGCAGCCAGGCGTAGACGGGCAAGAAGGCGACGAAGAGGGCCCAAAAAAGTCCGCTGGAGAACATCAACGGATGGGAGGCGTCCGGACCCAGCAGCGCGAGCAGCCGGTCGGGCAGGGAGGAGAGGTCTGGTAAGGAGTTCATCGGAGTTGTATGAAATAGGATGCTTGAATGATTCTGAATGGGTGGCCTCGACCGAGATCGAGAGGGCCACAGATCGCGGGCGGACGTGCCCCCTTCAAAAAAGAGGCCTGCCGACGGACCGCGATTCGTTTTATCTCACAAAAAATGGGGTGTTGTCTGCCCCCGAAAGGATTTCCGCTAAAAAGGACGCGCCATAAACGATGTGCAACGCGCTTCCCTTAAAAAGTATGTAAAATAGACGACGTGCAATTAGCTTCCCTTGAAAAGTAAGCACCGTCGACGGCTTGCAATTCGCTTACCCCAAAAAGTTTTTACTGTCGACGGCCTGCAATTCGCTTACCCCGAAAAGTAAGCACTGTCGACGGCCTGCAATTGGCTTCCCCCAAAAAGTAAGGGCTGTTGACGGCTTGCAATTCGCTTCCCTCAAAAAGTTTTTGCTGTCGACGGCCTGCAATGGGCTTTCCCCAAAAAGTTTTTGCTGTTGACGGCTTGCAATTCGCTTTCCTCGAAAAGTAAGAGCTGTCGACGGGTTGCAATGAGCTTCCCTTGAAAAGTAAGGGCTGTCGACGGCCGGAAATCAGCTTTCCTAAAGGGGGGAAGAATGAAAAATCTTTCGCGCATGTCCTGCCGACAACCAACAAGCCCTGTCGATGTAGGGGCGTATTGCATACGCCCCACCGGTACCCGGCCATCGAACAATCGTTCGCCCCTACCGGGGCGTTTGATGGGCGTATTCGATACGCCCCTACGAAAACCTAAGGCCGGAAGCACCGTCGTCGCCCGGAAATCAGCCTTCCGCCCCTTCATTTGGCCGGAGCCAGGACGACGGTGTGGCAAGTGGTGCGGGCGGCCTTCGGGCGATGGAGAACAATGCGGTGCGCGGCGCTCTTCATGACCCATGCACAGACGCGATCCATCCACGCCGAAGCCGAGGCGCGCGTCGGATGGGCGCCATCGCGCGCCCGGTCGTAGTGTTGGTCGGGCGTATAGGAGAGGTAGAACTGTCCGGGGCGGAGGGTCTCGGCCAGCATCTCGTTGATGCCCGTGTCGGGCTTCCAGTTGGGCGGGCCGATCCAGACGAAGGGGATGTCGCCGATCTGCGAGAGCATATTGTCGAGGTATTTCTGCCTCCGGTCGCGGATGTTGCTCACGAAAAGCTCGTTGCCGCCGAGGCTGACGAAAATATAGTCCGGTTGATACTCAGCGATATACTCCTTCAGCTTTTCGGTGCGCCCCCACACCTCGGTGGTGGAGCTGTACCAGATGACATTGACGAGCGTATGGCCGTTTTCCTCGGCGTAGGCGGCCAGGCGCGGCCCGAGACCCTCGAGCATCGAGTCGCCGATGAAGAGGATGGACTTGCGGGCCGTGTCGACCGTCTGTGAGAAATCCTGCCCCGGTGCCTGACTGACGGCGCGCGTGCTGTCGGTCGCGGATGAGGGCGTGCGCTGGCGGTGGGTCGTGTCGCCGATCAGGACACGGGCGAAGGAACCGGTCTTGATGTGCCATCGCTCGAGGGAGTCGCCGTAAAACGACAGCGCAACGAAGAGCGCGAGGGCCAGCAAGAGCAGGCAAGTGAGTCCGATGTAAGTCTTTTTCATAGCTGAGGCCTGGCGTTAGGAGTGGACACCGACGACCTCGATTTCGAAGACGAGTGTCGAGTAAGCGGGGATCTTTGTGGCGCTGCTACTTGGCATCACGTTGACGAACAAGCTCCCATCATTTTCGCCGAGACCGAGCGTGTAAGGCACCCACACCTCCCACCGGTCGCCCTCGTGCATGTATTGCAGGGCCACGCGCACGCCCTTGGTCAAGGTGTAAGCGCTGAAACCCTTCGGAGGCACTCCGACGCTCGAGACAAGGGTCGTAAACGGCACGCCATCGGCCTCCTGCCACGACTGGAAGACCGTGCCTTGGCGTATATACTTGTTATCCGGATAGTCGGCCACGAAGCGACCGCGAGCATAGATGCTCACGGCGCTGGTGAAGAGGATCGGCTTCGTGCCCGTGCCCTTCTTGAGTTCTTTATAGTAGATGCTACCCTCGTGGCCGGGCGATTTGATTTCGGTGTAGGCCGCGTCACGCTTGATGGCAGCGAAGGCGGCATCGTTGGCCGTGCGCCAGCGTTCGGCCGAGTCGTCTTCCGTTTTGCTGCAAGCGGTGGCGACGCCGATCAGGACCGCCACGAACCAGAGGGAAGCGAGGAGGTGGAGCGTCCGTTTCATTTCAGGCCCTCCAATAAGCTACGCAGACTGACGCGGTCGGAGATAATCTCGTGGAGGCGGTCGATCGACACGCGTTCCTGCTCCATCGTGTCGCGGAAACGGATCGTGACGGTGTCGTCGCGCATCGTGTCGTAATCGACCGTGATGCAGTAGGGCGTCCCGATGGCATCCTGACGGCGGTAACGCTTGCCGATGGAGTCCTTCTCGTCATACTGGCAGCGGAAGTCGAAGCGCAGCATGTGGAGGATCTCTTCGGCCTTCTCTGCCAGCCCATCTTTGCGAACAAGGGGCAAAACGGCCAACTTAATGGGCGCCAGCGCGGGGGGGAGCTTCAATACGACGCGGGATTCGCCCCCGTCGAGGGTCTCTTCGGTGTATGCCCCGGCCAGTATGCTGAGGAAGAGTCGGTCGACACCGATCGAGGTTTCGATGACATAGGGCGTGTAGCTCGTCCCCAGCTCTGCATCGAAATATTGTATCTTCTTTCCGGAGAACTTCTCGTGTTGCGAAAGGTCGAAATCGGTGCGGCTGTGAATCCCTTCCACTTCCTTGAATCCGAAAGGCATCTCGTACTCGATGTCCGTCGCTGCATTGGCGTAGTGAGCGAGCTTTTCGTGGTCGTGGAAGCGATACTTTTCGTCCCCAAAGCCGAGGTTGCGGTGCCATCGCATGCGCGCTTCTTTCCAACGGGCAAACCAGGCGAGCTCTTCCCCTGGCCGAACGAAGAATTGCATCTCCATCTGCTCAAACTCCCGCATCCTGAAAATGAATTGCCGCGCGACGATCTCATTCCGGAAGGCCTTTCCGATCTGAGCAATGCCGAAGGGGATCTTCATGCGTCCCGTTTTCTGGACATTGAGGAAGTTGACGAAGATTCCCTGCGCCGTTTCGGGGCGGAGGTAAACTTTCATGGCGCCATCGGCTGTCGATCCCATTTCGGTGGCAAACATGAGGTTGAACTGGCGTACGTCCGTCCAGTTGCGCGTGCCCGATAGGGGGCATACGATCTCGCAATCGATGATGATCTGTCGCAGCTCGGCCAGGTCGTTCGCGTTCATGGCGCGGGCGAATCGCTCGTGGATGGCGTCGCGCTCGGCTTGGTGTTTGGCCACGCGCGGGTTGGTGCTGCGGAACATCGCCTCGTCGAAGCTGTCTCCAAACTTCTTGGCGGCCTTCTCCACCTCGCGCGAGATCTTCTCGTCGATCTTGGCCAGGTGGTCCTCGATCAGTACGTCGGCGCGATAGCGCTTCTTGCTGTCTCGGTTGTCGATGAGGGGGTCGTTAAAGGCGTCCACATGCCCGGAGGCTTTCCAAACGGTGGGGTGCATAAAGATGGCAGCGTCTATCCCGACGATGTTGTCGTGTAGCAGGGTCATGCCATCCCACCAGTAACGTTTGAGGTTGTTTTTCAGCTCGACGCCGTATTGTCCGTAGTCGTAGACGGCGCCGAGTCCGTCGTAGATCTCTGACGAGGGGAATACGAAGCCGTATTCCTTGCAGTGTGCAATCAGTTTCTTGAATAAATCTTCCTGTCGTGCCATATCTGATGTAGTTAATTTTCAGTGGGGGGCAAAAGTATACCGATTTATAATTGATCGCCCGTCGAGGATCGGCGCCCGACTCATTTCGGCCGTGCGCCCCCCCTTCCGGGCGGGGTGTCGACGGTCGTTCAGCGGCCTTTCGCCTCGCGTTCTTCGATGTAGGCCACCTTCCGCGTCGCTTTCTGGCGTTCTTTTTTGAGGGCGTCGATGTCGGTTAGGGCTTCCGCCAGGCGGAGTGTGGCGCGGATGGCTCGGCAGTCGGCTTCGGTCAGTCCGATCGCGAAGGCGCGCCCGCCCGTGTACTCGGCCCTGAGGCGGGTGCCGTCGGCCACGCCGTCCACGAAGCGGATCGCATCGAGACCTTTATCGCCGGCATACGTCACCACCTCTGTCGTCCGTCCGTCATCCCGGAAGCGGTAGTTCGCGCCCCCATCGTAAGGGATGTCAGCCGTGACGGCATACGTCCCGTCGGGTGCCGCGATCTTGAGACCGGTGTGGTTGATCGGCGCGCCGCCACTGTACACGCTGGCCAGGAAGATCTCGCCCTGCTCGTTCACTCCGCAACGCAGGTAACTCCGCCCGATGTTGCGCTCCACCGCATGCTCGGGCCGGACATAGCGCCCGACCTCCTCATAGCGTGCATCCCGCTCCAGCACAAAGCCGGCCTTCAGCGTCTCCACCTCTTTCTCCCGCACGGGAATGAGGCTGTCGCAGTACGCGATATTTCGCTCGCTTTCGCCCCGCTCCACGAGGCGCATCAATTGCAGGGTCTCTTTCATCACCCCCAGCTCCTTCGGGTATCGCATGCGCAGGGTGTCGATCGCGTTGCGTGCCGCTGGGAATTGTCGGCTCTCATACAGCGTCCGTGCGCGTTCCAACTCCGCGCGCGCCTCCTTTTCCTTTCCGCAGGCCACCGCCAGCAGCAGCGCCGCACCGCTCACGATCGTCCGGAGGGTCCATTTCATCTCGTTATTCATATCTTATTTATAGGGTGTGACTTGTCATCAGCGGGCAAAAATGGTTTCTTGAAATGGTTCTCGAGGCATCCGCTGGCCGTGGCCCCTCCCGCGGCTTCGGATCGTCTGCCCCCGAGCGTGTTCTGTTCTCCGTTCGTTTCGGGTGGGCTATTGCTGCACGTTTTTAAGGCGCTATTCGTTTCGGAAGGGCACCCGACGGCCGTCGCCGGCTCTCGCTTTTCGGGGAGATGCTTCACGCCTCGGGTGGGGTGTCCTCTTTTTCGGGATATACGTTTTCTGACGCCGCGCCGTTTGGGATCTCCGGGATCGGATGCTCGGAAATGAGACCTTTGCAGGCCACTCTATGCGGGCACTCTCCTGTTCACTCATATAATTATACACACATAGACATCATGCGAACCCTTGTTTTTGCTACACACAACTTGCACAAATTGCGTGAGGTGCGCGACATGTTGCCACACGACTCCATCCGGCTCGTCGGCCTGACCGACCTCGGTCAGATGGAGCCGCTGCCGGAGACATCGGCCACCATCGAAGGTAACGCCCTCCAAAAGGCGCGCTACGTGAAGGAGCACTACGGTTACGACTGCTTTGCCGACGACACAGGCCTCGAAGTCGAGGCGCTCCACGGCGCTCCGGGCGTCTATTCGGCGCGCTACGCCGGTGAGGCGTGCGACAGCGCGGCCAATGTCCGCAAGCTACTCGAAGCACTCCGCGACACGGACCATCGGAAGGCCCGTTTCCGCACGGTGATCGCCCTCATCACGGACGGCGAGGAGCGCCTCTTTGAGGGCGAGGTCACGGGCCGGATCACGACCGAGGCCCATGGCGCGGGCGGCTTCGGTTACGATCCCATCTTCCGCCCCGACGGCTTCGACCGCACCTTCGCCGAACTCTCCCCCGACGAGAAAAACGCCATCAGCCATCGTGGCCGAGCCGTACGTCGGCTGGTGCAACACCTCACGAACCGATAACTCCGCCCCTTTCCCCTATCATCACCCATCAACCCCCTATCCTCAATGAAGAAGATTCAATTGCTGATTTACGGCCTGCTACTCTCGCTCCTGACTGTGCACGCGGCCGACAAGAACACACGTTGGCACACCTATCTCGCGATGTATAACACCGTCGCCGTAGCTGAAGCCGAAAACAATGTCTACGCCGTGGCCGACGGAACGCTTTACAGCTATGGCAAGTCGGACGACAACATCCGTGTCTACTCCCGACAGACGGGCCTGAGCGATTCCGACGTCCGACTCATCCGCTACAGCGCCTCCGCACGCACGCTCGTCATCGCTTATGCCAGCGGAAACATCGACCTGATGACCTCCGACGGCATCTACAACCTCCCCTTCCTCAAAAACACCACGAACATCCAGGATAAGACGCTCAACGCGATCGACCTCAGCGGCGACCGCGCCTATCTCTCGGCCAACTTCGGCATCCTGGTGATCGATCTCAAGAAGCGGGAGGTCGCTGAGACGTATCGCTTAGACCGACGCACCACGGCCACCGCCCTACTGGCCGGATCGATCTACGCGGCGACGGACAGCGGACTGCTCTCCGCCCCCACAACAGCCAACCTGATGGACGTCGGCAACTGGAAACGTGTCTCGCTGAACAGCCTCGACTTTGACGATCAGAAGATCGTCGGCCTCGGTGCCTTCCGCGATCGACTCTGCTTCGTGGCCTCGGGCGGTGGACTCTTCTATCGCGACACGGACGGCTCGATCAAGACGCTCCGCAAGCAAACGAACCTGCGCGGGCTCACGGTCGTCGGCAATCGGTTAGTGGCATACACCGCAGAAGCGATGTATGTCTTTGCCTCGCTTGAGGGCACGGGCGAAGCCGTCAGCGCTGGCACCGTCAATGGGGTCACGGCGCTCACTGAGGACGGCCGTTTCTGGGTGGCCTCAGGCCGCAACGGGCTGATCGGCCTGCGTCGCCGCGCCGAGGGACAATACGACAAGGTCATCTCTGGGCTCAAGATCGAAGGGCCGAAGCGTAACTACGACGATTTTATGGTCGTGGATCGCGGCCGCTTGTGGGTCGCCGGTGGATCATACACGAGAACCGACCGAGGCAATCGTTTGGGCACGCTGATGAGTTGCGTGGATAAGAAGTGGACGAACTTCGACGAGGAGACCGTGACGCGTGCCGCTGGCTTCGGGGTGCAGGACTATGTGGGTGTAGCCGTCGACCCGGACGACCCGACGCATTGCTTCGTATCGACCTTCGGCGAGGGCGTGATCGAGATCAAAGACAACGCCTTTGTCCGCCTCTACAACCACACGAACACACCGCTGCAATCAGCCCTGCCCGCCGTTAAGGACGCCCAGCGCTATGTGCGCACCATCGGCATCGGCTTCGATAAGAACAAGAACCTGTGGATTACGAACAGTAGCGCGCAAAATGGCATCGTAGTGCGCACGCCCGACGGCACGTGGAAGTCGCTTTACTACAAAGGCGTCGACAACCAAACCTTTGTCGGCCGCATCCTCTTCACCTCCCGCGGGCAGAAGTGGGTGAACGTGCCCCGCGATGGTGGCCTGCTCGTCTTCGACGACAACGGCACGCCCACGGACGGCTCAGACGACAAGTCGCACTTCTTCTCCACCTTCACCAACGCCGGCGGCACATCGCTCGGCGTAAGCGAATTCTACTGCATCGCAGAGGATCGCAAGGGCGACATCTGGGTCGGCACCGACCACGGCCCGATAGTCTGTTCTTCGGCCATCAATGCCCTCCGCGATCCGGCCCGCTGCTATTGGAACGGCGTCATCCGCAACGATGAGGACGGCAAGCCGCGCTACTTCCTCGACAGCGAACAGATCAACGCCATCGCCGTCGACGGCGGCAACCGCAAATGGATCGGCACAGCCGGATCGGGCGTCTACCTCGTCAATGCCGACGGCACCGAGACCCTCGAGCACTTCACAACCACCAACTCACCGCTCCTCTCGGACAATATCCGCAGCCTGGCCATCGACAACGCCTCGGGCGAAGTCTTCATCGGCACCGACAAGGGGCTCGTCTCCTACCGCGGCGACGCCACCGAAGCGCCCAAGACCTACTCCGACGTCTACGCCTACCCCAACCCCGTGCGCCCGGACTATGACGGCAGCGTGACCATCACCGGCCTCATCGCCGACTCAAACGTGAAGATCACCGACCTCAACGGCAACCTCATTCGCCAGGGGCGCTCCGCCGGCGGACAGTTCACGTGGGACTGCCGCGGCGCCAACGGTAACCCCGTCGCCTCGGGCGTCTATCTCGTCCTCGCCTCCACGCCTGATGGCAGCGAAGGGGTAGTGACGAAGATCGCCGTCGTGCGATGAGGTAGCAAAAGGCTTTTGGAAATGCTTGCGGGAATCCCGCAAATCGGAAAAAGAACGTTTTGGTGTTTGCGGGAGCCCCGCAAGCGAAAAAAAAAAACGTTTTGGCGTTTGCGGGAATCCCGCAAGCATTTCCAAAAACGATTTTGAGCGCTTTCGGGGGCTTCCATAGCCCTCATTTGGCGGGATTGGTGCTTTGCCCTTCCATCCGCGCCATACCATAAAAAAAGGTGCGCCCCCATTGCGGGAGGCACACCTTCTTTACTGCATGTGCGAAGTGGACCGCGGAATTACTTGCGGATACCCAGCTCCTTGATGATCGCGCGATAACGCTCGATGTCAACCTTGATCAGGTAGTCCAGCAAGCGACGACGCTTACCGACCAGCATTTTCAGCGCCCGAGAGGTGTTGAAGTCCTTGTGGTTGGCCTTCATGTGCTCCGTCAGGTGGCTGATGCGATACGTGAACAGCGCAATCTGGCTCTCGGCCGATCCGGTGTCCGCTTTTGATTTTCCGTACTTCTCGAAAATCTCTTCTTTCTTGGTGGAATCCAAATACATGTCTTTTACTTATGAATAAATTGATACCATATTATTTAAGCGCGGCAAAGGTAGACCTTCGATCCAGACGTGCAAGTAAGACAAGGTAAGCGCGGACAAATGAGTAAGAGGCATTTCGGTTTACTTTTGCCCCCCGATTTTTCAACGAGAAGAGATAAGTACGATGCAGAAAATTAGGAACATTGCAATCATAGCACACGTCGATCACGGCAAAACGACCCTGGTAGACAAGATGCTTTTGGCCGGAAAACTTTTCCGCGAGGGACAAGCCGAGCCGGATCAATTTTTGGACAACAACGACCTGGAACGCGAGCGAGGCATTACGATCCTCGCCAAAAACGTCTCCATCAATTACAAGGATTACAAGATCAACATCATCGACACCCCGGGCCACGCCGACTTCGGCGGCGAGGTGGAGCGTGTGCTCAACATGGCCGACGGATGCCTGCTGCTGGTCGACGCTTTCGAGGGGCCGATGCCGCAGACGCGCTTCGTGCTCCAAAAAGCCATCGGGCTGGGGCTGAAACCGATCGTGGTGATCAACAAGGTCGACAAGCCGAACTGTCGGCCGTCGGAGGTGCAAGAGATGGTCTTCGACCTCATGTTCAGCCTCGACGCTACGGAAGACCAGCTCGACTTCCCTACCATCTTCGGCTCGGCCAAGCAAGGCTGGATGTCTGACGACTGGCTGAAGCCGACGGATAGCATCTACCCACTCTTAGACGCCATTATCCAGTACATCCCCGAGCCTAAGACGCTCGAGGGAGCGTCGCAAATGCTGATCACCTCGCTCGACTATTCCAAATACGTAGGCCGTATCGCCGTGGGGCGTGTTCACCGGGGCGAACTGCGTGAGGGGCAGGACATCGTCCTCTGCAAACGTGACGGCACCGCGGTGCGGTCAAAGATCAAGGAGATCGACGTCTTCGAGGGCTTGGGGCGCAAGAAGGTGGACGCTGTAGCATCGGGCGACATCTGCGCCGTGATCGGCATCGAGGGCTTCGAGATCGGCGAAACGATAGCCGACGTCGCGACGCCCGAGGCGCTGCCCACCATCGCCATTGATGAGCCGACGATGTCTATGCTTTTCACCATCAATAACTCGCCCTTCTTCGGCAAGGACGGCAAATACGTCACCTCTCGCCATGTCCACGAGCGACTGCTGCGTGAGCTGGATAAAAACTTGGCCCTGCGGGTGGAGGCTACGGATTCGGCCGACTCGTGGAACGTGTTCGGGCGTGGGGTGTTGCATCTTTCGGTGTTGATCGAGACCATGCGCCGCGAGGGATACGAATTGCAGGTGGGTCAACCCCAGGTGATCATCAAGGAGATCGACGGCGTAAAACACGAACCGGTGGAGCAGCTGACGGTGAACCTGCCCGAGGAGAGCGCCAGCAAGATCATCGACGTCGTGACCCGCCGCAAAGGTGAAATGACCTCTATGGAGAGCAAGAACGGACGCGTTTTCCTCATCTTCAACATCCCCTCACGCGGCATCATCGGCCTCAACAACCTCGTGCTGACGCTTTCGGCCGGAGAGGCTATCATGGCCCACCGCTTTCTCGAGTTTCAGCCGTGGAAGGGCGACATCGAGCGCCGCCAGAACGGCTCCATCATCGCCATGGAGACCGGCAACGCCTTCGCTTACGCCCTGAACAACCTGCAGTCTCGCGGCCGCTTCTTCATTGCCCCGGGCGAAGACGTCTACGCCGGGCAAGTCGTCGGCGAACACACCAAGGAGGGCGACCTGGTCGTCAACGTCACCAAATCCAAGAAGCTGACGAACATGCGGGCCTCCGGATCGGACGACAAAGTGTCGCTGGCACCGCCGGTAGTCTTCAGCCTCGAGGACGCGCTGGAGTATATCAAGGCGGACGAGTACGTCGAGGTGACGCCCCACTATATGCGCATGCGCAAGGTGATCCTTGACGAGATCGAGCGCAAGCGGCAGAACAGAGGCTAAGGAAAAGACGTCGTCGGGGGGAGTCAGAAGCGGTGAGGGATAGTCGTTCGACGGCTCTTCTGCTTCCGGCTGCCCCCGATGCTTCTCATCACGTTCTACAACACCTAACAACCCCCTAACGACATAGACAAAATGGAAATCGCCGCACTCGTCTCCGGAGGCGTGGACAGCTCCGTCGTGGTACATCTGCTGAAGGAAGCCGGATACACGCCCACCATCTTTTACATCCGCATCGGCATGGAGCGGAGCGATGGCACCATCGATTGCCCCGCCGAGGAGGACATCGAGATCACGACCTACATCGCCCGCAAATACGGCTGCCGGATGGAGGTAGTCTCCCTCCACGAGGAGTATTGGGAGCGCGTGGTGGGATACACCATCGATGCCGTCCGCCGCGGCCTGACGCCCAACCCGGACATGATGTGCAACCGTTACATCAAGTTTGGCTGCTTCGAGGAGCAGTGGGGCCACCAGTTCGACCGCATTGCCACGGGCCACTACGCCACCACCACCGAGATCGACGGCCAGACGTGGCTCTCGACGGCCGCCGATCCGGTGAAGGATCAGACCGACTTCCTCGGGCAGATCACCGGCCTACAAGTCGCCAAGCTGCTCTTCCCCCTCGGCCACCTGATGAAACATGAAGTCCGCGGCTTGGCTGAGGCGGCGGGCCTGCCCAGCGCGCGCCGTAAGGACAGTCAGGGCATCTGCTTCCTCGGAAAGATTCGCTACAACGACTTCATCGAGCGCTACCTCGGTCGCCGCGACGGCGATATCGTGGAGTGGGAGACGGGCCGAACCGTCGGCCGTCACCACGGCTTCTGGTTTCACACCATCGGCCAGCGCAAAGGCCTCGGCATGAGTGGCGGCCCCTGGTTCGTCGTCGGTAAAGATGCCGCTGCGAACATCGTCTACGTCTCCAACGGCTACGACCCCGAAACGCAGTATGGGCGGACAATCCGCACCGCCGGATTCCACTTCATCACCGCCGACCCCTGGGGGGCGTTCGACGATGAGCGTGAAATCACGTTCAAAATTCGCCACACGCCCGACTTTACGCGGGGCCGCATCCGCCGCGTGGAGGGCGGCTACGAGATCGACAGCGACGACAAGATCCAGGGCATCGCCCCGGGCCAGTTTGCCGTCGTCTACGACCGCGACCACCGCCTCTGCATCGGCAGCGGACCCATCGTCGAGGGCCGCACCGAGCCGACGGCCGCCGTCACACTGTAAATTTTCCTGGTCTTTTATTGCCTGCTGGCCGTTGCGCCGCGCAGCTGTACCTTCGTGCACGAATCGGAGGTCGCTGCGCGGCGCGATGGCTTTTACCCGAACGGATCCACCGCTGTCGTATGTTGCCGCGGCGGCGCCTCATGCTGGGACATAGCCGTCGGACCGTAAAACGGCTACTCCTCGTGCAAAAGCATAGCCATCGAGCCGCGCAGCAACTGCTATTTACAGAAATGCGGTGCCATTGAGGTGCTCAACGGGGGCGTGATTCTGATGTAACAGCCCGTTGAGGTGCTCAACGAGGGTGTGATTCTGCGGTAACGGCTCATTGAGGTGCTCAACAGGGGTGTGATTCTGCGGTAACGGCCCGTTGAGGTGCTCAATGGGGGTGTACACCGCTTGCAAGTCCCCATTGAGAAGCTCAACGGAGGTGTGCATCAGCAGATAGTCCTTCTATGCTTTTTCGATGGGCACTTTTTTTGCTTTCATCTTGCCGCGCCTTGATTCGATAGCTTGGCTTTTGGGAAAGGAGTCCCCGCAGCTTTTTCAAATGGCTTAGGTTTTCAGAAAATAGTCCTCCCGCCTTATTTCGATTATTATGCCTTTTGGGTGATCATAGCCATTGACGACCTCAATAGCTATGCGTCAGCCAGACTTACCCCTATTGCTTAACGCAACGGCAGTGCTCCTCGCTGCGTGGTCCTCGTTGACGAAGTAGATGACTATGCTCCGCACCGGATGCTCCCTGGCGACAAACGCAACGGCAGTGCTCCTCACTGCATACTTCTTGCCGACGATTGAAATGGCTATGCTTCCAATAAGAGCTTCATCTTTTACTTATGAAATGGCTATGCCTCTCTGAAAAGCACTCTTATTTCTTTGTGAAATGTCTATGCTTCCAATAAGAACTTCATCTTTTACTCGTGAAATGGCTATGCCTTCAATAAGAGCTTCATTTTTTACTCGTGAAATGACTATGCCTTGGGGCGATTGATCCTTATTGTGTGATGCCAAAAGGAAGATCCGCGACGGGGGATGATCCATGGAGAAAAAAATGGCGATCCGACTCCAGCGCGGAGGCTGATTTTAGAGGTAAACAATTATCGGAATACAAAAAGGGCTACCCGAAACCGCGTCTCGGATAGCCCTTTGGGGATACGCACTGCTGCCGACGGCGTTTTAGCGGAAGGCTTGCAGTCGGTCGGTCAAAATTCGGACGCCTTCGGAGGCGCCGCAGCGGATGAACTCGACGTCGTTTCGGTAAACGGCCACCTCCTTGGGGTCGATTAGGAAGATGGGCTGGCCGCGGCGAACGTAGCCGAGGAGGCCTGCGGCGGGGTAAACGTTGAGCGAGGTGCCGATGACGGCGAAGAGGTCGCAGTCCGAGACGATGCGAATCGCCTCCTCGATCATTGGGACAGGCTCGCCGAACCAGACGATGAACGGGCGTAGGCGGCCGCCATCGGGGGCGGTGTCGCCCAGGCGCATGTCGGGATGCTCGGGATCGATGTCGATCGGGCGATTCGGGTTGCGCTCGGAGCAGGCTTTCATCAGTTCGCCGTGGAGGTGGACGACGTGCGAGCTGCCGGCGCGTTCGTGAAGGTTATCCACGTTTTGCGTGACAATGCGAACGTCAAAGTCGCGCTCCAGGGCCGCCAGTCCGCGGTGGCCGTCGTTGGGCTCGGCGCGAAGCAGTTCGCGTCGGCGGGCGTTGTAGAAGTCGAGGACGAGCTGCGGATTGCTGGCGAAGCCCTCGGGCGTGGCGACATCTTCGACGCGATAATTCTCCCACAGCCCGTTGGAGTCGCGGAAGGTGGAGATGCCGCTCTCGGCGCTCATGCCGGCGCCGGTGAGGATGACTAACTTTTTCATGCGATGGGTGGAATTTGAAATGTTCGTGATTCGATACAATGAGGGGTAGCAAAAAGCGGCGAGAAAGGGTTGGGTGCGGCGGCGCCCGTCCCTTTTTTCACGGCTTTATGCTACCCCTGGGTGCGCTTATTTCTTCTCTTCAGGTCTGCTGAGGGTCTTGCGGTACAGCTCCCGGTCGGCGAGGACTTCGAGGGCCTTGGCGAGCGTCTTATCGCCCTTGAGGTTTTCGATCATTTCGCCCTCCTGGTAGTAGTAACGCTTAACGATCTCGGTGGAGATGATCTTCTTGATGTCGTCTTTGTAACGCTCCAAGTCGCGGTCTAAGTTCGGCTTTAGGCGCGCCTCAAGTGCAGCGAAAGTGGCGGAGTCCTCGGCCAGGTAGCCCTCATGTTCGGCTACTTCCTTGAGGCTCTTGAGTGCCTTCTCGCTCTGGCGGTCGTAGGTGAAGTTGGCCTCCTTGAGGCGCTTCTTGAAAGCATCGTAATCGGCGTCGGAGAGGACGAAGTCTTTGGCCGGCGCGATGGTGGGATGAGCCCGCACCCAGTCGGTGACGAAATCGAAGAGTGCAAAGTCGGTGACGAGGTAGAAGAGCATCGTGGGCGTCTTTTTTTCTTCCATCTCGAAGTCTGGGCGGATGCCACCGCCGTCGCGAACGGGCCGGCCGCTGGCGGTGTGGAAGACGGACGTGAGGCTATCGGGGACGGCCGAGACCGTGCCATCGGCGTTGCGATGCGAATAGTCGAGCTGCTGGATGCAGCGGCCGCTGGGGATGTAGTATTTGCTGGTCGTGATCTTGATCTGGCCGTCGTAGGGGAGTTCGCGGGGAGTCTGCACGAGCCCCTTGCCGAAGGAACGGTTGCCGATCAGGACGGCGCGGTCCATGTCTTGCAGGGCGCCGCTGACGATCTCGGCCGCCGAGGCGGAGTTGCCGTTGATGAGCACCGCGAGAGGGATGACGGAGTCGACCGGGTCGAGCGTCGTGCGGTAGGTGCGATCCCAGAGCTTCATCTTGCCGCGGGTGGAGAGCACTTCGCGACCCTTCGGGACGAACAGGTTGACGATCTGCACGGCGCTCGAGAGGAGTCCGCCGCCGTTGTCGCGGAGGTCGAGGACGAGGCTCTTGATGTGGTGGTTCTGCTTCAGATCTTCCAAGGCTTCGCGCACCTCATCGGCGCTGCGCTCCTTGAATCCGTCTAAATAGATGTAGCCCGTGCCGTCGCCATAGACGCCGTAATGGACGACTTGCTTGAGGCTCACTTGCTTCCGGGTGACTTCCACCTTGCGGGGCTTCTTCTCGCCCGGGCGCTCGATCTTGAGGATTACTTTGGAGTTGGGCGTGCCCTTGAGCAGCTCGCTGACGCGCTCGGTGGTGGCCTGCCGCACGTCCGCCGTGTCGATCATCAGGATGCGGTCGCCCGCCTTCAGCCCGGCCAGGGCGGCGGGCATGCCTTCGAAAGGCTCCGTGATGATCACTCCGCCATCGCGGGCGCGGATGTAGGCGCCCACGCCGCCGTACTCGCCGGTGACGAGCATTTTTATGTTGTCCGTCTCTTGCTCCGGGTAATATTCGGTGTAGGGGTCGAGGCCCTTCAGCATGGCATCGATGCCGCGGCGTACCATCTTCTCGGTCTCCACCGAATCGACGTAGAACATTTCGACTTCCTTCACGATCGCGTTCAGGATGTCCAGTTGCTTACTGACTTCGAAGCGGCGTTCCGTCTGCGGCTTCTGCGCCCAGAGTGGGCTGCCGATGCTTAGCGCAATGGCCAGACAGAAGACTTGCGCTCTCTTAACTTGTGACATGTATGTGATGTGTATGATTAGTAAGCATGCCATCAGCCGAGGATGCGGCTGACCTTCGACGTGATTTGCGCCCATCGTTCAGGCACGATCTGCGGCCCGACGGTCTCGACGACGTTCCCCGCCATCAATGCACCGATTTCGGCCGATTGGCGGAGGGTGGCCCCGCGTGAGTAGCCGTAAAGGAAGCCCGCAGCGAAGTTGTCTCCCGCTCCCGTAGTGTCAACGGGGTTGTTGCTCACGGCCGGCACATGGACCGTCTCGCCAGCGTGACCGGCCAGTGCCCCGTCCTTCCCGACGGTAACGACGGCGTACTCTACTTCTTTCATGATCTCGCGAATCGCTTCGCCGGCCGAATTGCCGGTGTAGGCCTCCGCCTCAGTCTCGTTGGAGAAGAGGATGTCGACGTACTCCGGGATGGCCCGGTGGAGCATGTAGCTGAAGCCGTTGACGATGTTGAAGTTCGAGAGGTCGAGTGCCACCTTCTTCCCGAGGGCCTTCGCGCGACGTAGGATGGGGAGGAAGAGGCGATCCGTCGAGGCGTTGGAGATCAGGTAACCCTCGACATAGATACAATCGTAGGCGCGGAGTGTCTCGTCCATGATCTCGCCAGAGGTGAGCGTGGCGGCGGGGCCGAGGAAGGTGGCCATCGTGCGTTCACTGTCCGGCGACATCAGCACGGTGCAGCAGCCCGATATGCCTTCTGAGCGCACGATGTGCGGCGTCACGCCAGCATCGCGGATGGCCTGCTCATAGAAAGCGCCATTGGCGTCCGTCCCAACCTTGCCTACGTAGCCGACTGAGGCGCCGAGCAATGCCAGCGCGCGCATTGTGTTGCAGACTGATCCGCCCGGAACATCCGAGCGTTCGAGGCCCGATTGTTCTTGTTGGATGGCGCGCATCGTAGATTCGTCTACCAGCTCCATGACACCTTTCTTCATTCCCATTGCTTGCAGCGTAGCGTCGCTCTCGAGGCGCAGTAGCACATCGAGCAACGCGTTTCCGATTCCGATAATTCTCATGTTTGCTTATTTTTTTGGCAAAAGTATTGCATGTCTGCAATCTGCCTCTATCTTTGCGGCGTCTTTTTGAGGGACGGACATCTTCTTCCTTAGCTCAGTCGGTTAGAGCATCTGACTGTTAATCAGAGGGTCCTTGGTTCAAGTCCAAGAGGAAGAGCAAGAGGCGATCGATTATTCGGTCGCCTCTTTTGTTATCCCCCTACGCCAACCCGATGCGCTACGTCAGACGCCTACCTCCACCCCTGTGGCCTCTGAAAAGCAAACGGGACGCACCGCTACCGATGCGCCCCGTCCCCATACATTATATATAGGCAAACCTGAGGATGGCTATGGCCGCCATCCACCGCCACCACCAGGACCGCCTCCGCCACCGGGCCCGAAGTTGACGTTGCCAACGGTAGTCTCCCAGCCGAAAATTGAGCAAAAGGCGGCTCAGTGGCCAGCTTTTTTTGCTCACGGTCGAGCTTTTTTCGCTCATGCGCCAGTGATTTTTGCTGGTGAACGAATGATTTTTGCTCATGGGCGAGCTTTTTTTGCTCGTGCACCAGCTTTTTCGGCTCATCGATGAGCAAAAATCAGTGACCTGTGAGCATGAGGTAGCTGGCGGATGAGCATCAATAAGCTCGCGTGCGAGCTTCAACATGCAGGCACGTGAGCATCAACATGCTGGCGCGTGAGCATCAACATGCTGGCGTGTGAGCACCATGCTGCTGGCGCATGGGCGGCCCCGTCAGCTCGCACATGGCTTGCTACTCTCCCCCGCCGTACTACTTTTGCCCCCGGTATTTACTATTAATCGTAAGACAGAAATGAAACGTATCTTATTTGTATTGACAGCCATCTTAATGATGACGGCAGGATCCCTTTCGGCTCAAGAGAAGAGCGCGTCGATCACGGCTACAGGCAGTGCGACATTTGACTTTGGTGACATCAAAGAGTCGGCCGGCCCGGCCAGCCACGTCTTCACCGTGATGAACAACGGCGAGCTGCCGCTGGTTATCTCGCGCGTCGTGGCTTCCTGTGGCTGCACCACCCCGGAATGGACCAAGGAGCCCATCGCCCCGGGTAAGACGGGACAGATCAAAGTGACCTATAACCCTGCCGGACGCCCCGGTAAGTTCGTCAAGACCATCTCAGTCTACAGCAACGGCAAGGCCGACGGCAACTATGTGCTGACCATCCGCGGTAATGTGATCCAAAACTCATAACAATTAGGATGATCGGTAAACACCGCACGTACAGTTTACTTATAGCAATTGGATGTCTCTTCCTGTGGCAGTGCTTAGCTGCCCAGAAAGAGGCAAAATTGTTTATAGGCCAAACGGTTCACGACTTCGGGCGCATCGACGAGAAGAAAGGTGCCGTCAGCCACAACTTTGTGATACGTAACGACGGCCAGGCGCCCCTGGAGCTACAACGCGTCACCTGCGCCAACCGCAGCGTCATCACCCGATGGTCCAAGGCGCCCATCGCGCCCGGCCAGACGGCCCGCCTGGAGGTATCCTACAACCCCACCGGCCATTCGGGCGACTTCAGCATCCTTATCGAAGTGCTTAGCAACGCCTCCACCGAGGCCACCGCACTCGTCATCAAAGGCAGCGTGAAGCCCAACCCAAACGCGCCCAAGCAACCCATGGCCGACTTCTCGCCCGATCAGTGGACCTTCGACTTCGGTAAGATCAAGGAAGAAGACGGCTTTGCGATGCACGTCTTTCGCGTCAAGAACACCGGCACGGCGCCGCTGAACATCTCCCACGTGCAGTCGTCCTGCGGCTGCGCCGAGCCGGAGTGGACACGCACGCCGATCCCCGCCGGTGGCACGGGCGACGTGGTCATCACCTACGATCCCACCGACCGCCCCGGCCCCTTCCGTAAGAACATCACCGTCTATTCCGACGCCAAGGGGGGCCGCCACAAGCTGACCATCACCGGCGAGGTGATCGCCAAGGCACGCAGCCATAAGATCCTCTTCCCCGACACCATCGGGCGGATCGGCACCCAGCAACGTCGCTTCGACTTCTACCTGCTCCGTGAGCGTGAGATCGCCTCGCAGGAGGTGTGGATAGAGAACCTCTCGGACAACGACGTCCGGCTCTCCTTCAGCCACCTCCCGGCCTACGTGCACGTAGAAGCCCCCAAGCAACTGGCGCCGCATAAGGCCGAACGCCTCAAAGTGACCGTCGACGCCAAAGCCATCCACGGCAAGGGCCGCACCGAAGGCCATTTCGTCTGGAAATCTCAGGACGCCAACGGTCGCGAGATCGCCACGCGTGAGATCCCCGTAGCGGTGAACGTGGTGGACGACTTCAGCACCCTCTCGCAAGCCGAGAAGAGCGCTGCGCCGGAGCTCAAGCTCTCCGCCACCGTCCTCGACTTTGCCGCTAAGAAGGGCGCCACGAAGCAGCAGCTGACCATCACCAACACAGGTCACAGCCCCCTCGTCTTCTACAGCATCACCTGCAACGCGCCGTGGATCAAGATGAGCGGTAACAAGAAGAAGGAGCTTCGCCCGCGCGAGTCGATGACACTCACCTTAGCCCTCAAAGACAAAGCGCATAAGGGCGCAACCGAGCTTTACGTCGTCTGCAACGATCCCCAAGGCCCAGTGCGCATCGTGCGCGTTATGGCTGAATAAACAGTTAGGGGGTAGCAGGAAGTAGTTAGGGAGCTAAAAGAGGAACCCTCTACTTCCCTCTACCCCTAACTACTTCTCTCTACTCCTAACCACCCCCCTTTCACTCCCCCCACTCCTAACCACCGACACATGAACCATCCAGAGAACGACGAGAAATACAAAGGTCTGAAGGTGAACAGCGGCACATCCTACGCCCCGACCGTCAGCCCCTACCTCGCGGCCCGACGTCCGCGCAGATTCACCACCACAGAGTTTGTCGAAGGCATCCTTCGCGGCGACACCTCCATCCTCAGCCAGGCCGTCACGCTGGTCGAGAGCTCCCGCCACGAACACCAACAGCAGGCCCAAGAGATCATCGAGCGCTGCCTGCCACACACCGGACACTCCGTCCGCATCGGCATCACGGGCGTACCCGGTGCCGGTAAGAGCACCTCAATCGACGTCTTCGGCATGCACGTCCTCAAGCGCGGCCATAAGCTGGCCGTACTGGCCATCGACCCCAGTAGCGAACGCTCGAAGGGCAGTATTCTGGGCGACAAGACCCGCATGGAAGCCTTGGCGCGCGAGAAGAACGCCTTCATCCGACCCTCCCCCACGGCTGGCTCCTTAGGTGGCGTGGCCCGCAAGACGCGTGAGACGATCATCCTCTGTGAGGCCGCGGGCTTCGACACCGTCTTCGTCGAGACCGTCGGTGTGGGCCAGAGCGAGACGGCCGTCCATTCGATGGTCGACTTCTTCCTGCTCATCCAGCTGGCCGGAACGGGCGACGAGCTGCAAGGCATCAAGCGCGGCATCATGGAGATGGCCGACGGCATCGTCATCAACAAGGCCGACGGCGACAACATCCGCCGCGCCGAGATGGCCGCGAGCCACTTCCGCAACGCCCTCCACCTCTTCCCCCCGACGGAGTCTGGCTGGTTTCCCAAAGTGCTGACCTACTCCGGCTATTACGGCCTCGGCATCGATGAGGTCTGGGCCATGATCGACGAATACATGGCTTTCACAAAGGCCAACGGCTTCTTCGAATACAAGCGCAACCGCCAGGCCAAATACTGGATGTACGAAAGCATCCACGACATGCTCCGCGACGCCTTCTATCGCCACCCCGGCATCGAGGAGCGCCTGCCCATCGTCGAGCAACAGGTGCTGCACAACGAGATCAGCTCCTTCGTAGCCGCCAAGGAGATGATGGATATCTTCCTTAAGAAGTGACCGAAGAAAGGGGGTGCGTGATGAGTGTAGCTGAATTGAAATATGCCTTGTTCAAAGACATTGATCAGATCGAGGATGAGTCCTTGCTGCGGAAGCTCTCGGCTTATATCCGTCGCAAGACACAGACCATGCCGCGACTGGACGAGATTCCAGAAGAGTATCGCCAAGACCCCTACCGATACAGTCCGAGCGGCGACACATTTTATGCCGATCGCCGCAATACGGACGAACTCGATCGGCGCCTCCGTCTCCGCGAGGCGGGAAAAGACGAGATCGTCGCTACCGTGCACACCGCCGAGGCGCTGAAGCAATTCCTGGATTCGCTGTGAGAGATGTATAGCCTCAGCTTCACCCGGAAGGCGGCCGATGACATCCGCACGATCAAGAAGAGTGGCAACAAGTCAATGGTCAAAAAGCTGACCGAACTACTCAACGAAATTCGTGAGCATCCACGCAGTGGCACGGGGCAGGTTGAGCGGCTGAAACATTACAGAAACACAGACACGTGGTCGCGGCGGCTGAGTCGGGATTACCGCATTGTTTATACGATCTATGAAGAAAAGATCGAGGTAGAGATACTCTCTGCTGTCGGTCATTACGGCGACAAATAGCCCTCAGGGGCGAATCATACTAAGCGCAGGCGAGGAGAATGCATCCGGTTTCTCTTCGCCTGCGCGCTTTTTATGTCCATGCCACACGCTGCGGGGAAGGGTGTGTACGGGAGGCTTCTCCTCAATCCGCTTCTGATTCACTATCCCCCACGCCAAACAACCATCAATCTGTTTCTGATTCACTATCCCCGACACCAAACAACCTTCAATCCGTTTCTGATTCACTATCCCCGACACCAAACAACCTTCAATCTATTTCTGATTCGCTACCCCTGACACCCAACAACTCTCAATCCGTTTCTGATTCGCCACCTCTGACACCAAACAACCCTCAATCAGTTTCTGATTCGCTACCTCTGACACCAAACAACCATCAATCCGCTTCTGATTCACCACTAAAGACAAAAGCCCCTCCACCCGCGGGAATGGGGCAGAGGGGCTCTCGGAACAACACCCACGGATGGGCGCGAGGGGGAGCGATCAATCGTGATCGTCGTGGTGATGCGGCTTAGCCGTCTTGCTGAGCACGATGTCGCGAGCCACATAAGACTCGTTACCGGCCTCGTCCGTGCAGTAGATCATCAGGTGATACTTGCCCGGCGTAGCAGTAGCCGGGATCTTGATGTCGTGATGATGGATGTGCGCCTCACGCTTGCCCGTGAGATCGTACTCCTTCTTGAAGCTGAAGGGTATCGTACCATCTCCTGCACGCGTGTGGCTATGGCCATCGAAGTTGTTGTGCACATCGATCTTGTACGACTTCAGCATCACGTCGTCCGAGAGATCCATCTCCAGATGGACGCCGTGTGCGTCACCGATCAGGAGGGTGTCGCCATTCTCAGGCTCTTCGAGCTTGATGACAGGCTTCGTTACATCAGAATTCTCCTTCTCACAGGCGGTGAAAAGGACGGCGCTCACGGCCAGGAGGCAGAGCGCGGCAGCGGAAAAAATCTTCGCTTTCATTTTGAATGTTGATTAAAGGGGATTTTGATGGATAATTGGAAGTTTCGACCCGGTTCGGGGATCTCCACTTTCCGATAAAAACTCAAGTGGTTGTAATACTTCGTATCGAACACATTGCGGGCGTCCAGCGCCACCTCCACGTGCGTACCGAGGGCATGCAGGCGGAGGCTGCCACCGACGTGGAGCAGGTTGGCCCCAGGCGTCTGGTCCTCGTTCCGGGCGATGCGTCGCTGACTGGCAATGGCCTGCCACTCGGCATAGAGGCGCACACGGCCACGCTCCCACGTCAGCGTATTGCGCAGGGAGGCGGGGGGCGAGAAGCTCAGTGCCGTGCGCTCATCGCGGTTGCGGGTGTAGACATACTCGCCGGCCAGGCGATAGCTCAGGTTGGCCGACAGAGGCACGTCGCAGGTCACCTCGCCTCCGGCAAAGACAACTCGCGCACCGGTGTAGCGATAGATCTGTCCGGCGTGTGGCAAGACGGACCACTCGCCCGTGGGGCGCAGGTAGATGTAATTGTCGAAGAGGCTGAGGAAGGGCGAGACGGTCAGCTCTAGTGCCCCGCGGCGGAAGCTGTACGAGGCGTCCAACTGCCATCCGCGCTCGGAGCCGAGCGAGGGGTCGCCCTGCTCATGACGGAAAGTGCCATGATGGACGCCGTTGGAGGCTAACTCATTCGCGCCAGGCAGACGGAAGCTGCGGCCGAGGTTCACCTTCACGAGGTGCTGCGGCGTAGGATTCCAGACGATGCCTGCCGAGAGCGAGTAGTCGCCATACGTGCGATCGGCACCCACGCTCCGCTGCTCGTAAGCCTTGACCTTCTCCTCCTCATACCCCTGCCGACGAAGGTACTCCGCGAGGTAAGGATCTGCGGAGGCCGCCACGCGCACACGTCCCAAGTCGTAACGCGCGCCACCGCTCACCATGAAGCGATTGCTGGGCCGATACGTCGTGAGCCAGTAGGCCCCCGTGGTGAGGCGTCGGTATTCAGGCAGCAGGAAGGTGTATCCGCCGATGTCGTTGCGCTGCGCTTGGGCATCAAGCCCCACGGTGTGTTCCCACGTGGTGGAGGGCAGCAGCCGGAGTCGGAGCGAAGCGCTGAGGGTGTGGAGCCGGAACTCCAGCTCCTTGTCAGGATCGCGCTCGGGCAGGGGCTGCGTGTCGTAGTGCGTGTGGAAGGCGCTCCACTCCTCGCGGTGGTTGTATTGCCAACCGAAGTCGCCGGAGAGGATAAAGCGCTCGCCGAACAGCTCCTGGTGGGTAGTCAGCTTGAGGTGGTTGACGCGGCTAAAGGGCAGGTCGATGTTGCGCGAATCACCGTCGTCCTGCACACGGGCCAAGTCCGGCACGCCGTGTGCACCGGCGAAGAAGCCCATCTTCTGGTAGGCATTGCTCAGGGCCACGTTCATGCGATAATTACCGCGAGCGTAGGCCGAGAAGAGCGATGCGTTACGCTCCACGCCAGCCGTGTTCTTGAGCCGCCGCCCATAGACGGGCATCTTTTGCGTCAGGTAGACAACCGTGTCCGTGGGGACACGATAGTCGCCGTATCGCTGCTCCGAATAGCGCCCCTTGACGTACCATGCGCCGCGCTTCCAGCCCAGCATGAGCGATCCGCCCAGCGTACCGTTGACCGTCTTGCCGAGCAACACCGCCTCGCCCGCCAGTCCGTTCAGGATAGGCGTCACGGGAGGCAATACCTCAATGACGCCGCCCATCGCATCACTACCGAAGAGGAGCGATGCAGGCCCTTTACGGACGCGCACTTCGTCGATGTTGAAGGCGTCGATCTCCAGCCCGTGGTCACTGCCCCACTGCTGGCCTTCCTGTTTGATGCCGTTTTCGGATACCGCAATGCGGTTGAACCCCAGTCCGCGAATGACGGGCTTGGAGAATCCCGCACCGATATCCATCGAATGCACGCCGGGTATTTGTTCGAGGGTCTGCACCAAATTGCCAGAGAAATGGCGCGAAAGGAAGTCCTTACGCACCACATCGACGGGTAGCGCCGTCAGCTTCTCCTGCCGCGTGCGGTAACTCTCGGAGACAACGACCTCGCCGAGTGCTACCGTACGAACCGAATCGGCCGACTGCTGCGCATGAATGGCCCCTGCGAACAGTATGCCCAGCGTACCCGAAAGGAGTTGGATACGCATGTATTCTGCTTAAAAAATGAATGGATAATGAATGGCTGAAATACGTGCCCTGCGCCTCCGTCGAACGATGGAAGCGCCTCTGGGGGTGGAGATTCAGCAGGCGGGCGGTGCCCGGAGGTTGTACGAAGCGACGGGCTGGCCAAAGAGCGGCTCGCGGAGGGTGCCCGGTTCGTGATGGGTGTAAGAAAGGGTGACGGAGAGTGTGAGGCTCTCGCCCGGGGTGAAGGGTTCGAGGGAGAAGTGGCAGATGGGGCAGCTGTCGTCGCCGCAGGCTGACTGCGACTGCCCGGCGTCCGTCGTCTGACAGATGGCCGACGGCACGACCTCGTGGTGATGGATAGCCTTCACCGCGAAGAAGGGCATGAGCGTTGCCAAAAGCAACCATGCGATCCGTATTCTGCCTTGTAAACTCGTCTTCACTGTCGTTCTCGTTCTCTCTCTGGATGGATCCTGGGGGGATAAGCCCCCCTTTTCCCAGAGCGGCGGCAAAGATAGAGGCGTGATCTAAAAGCCAAAATCGCAACCATGGAAAGCGTAACGGCCAAAAAGGAAGGTGTGAGACTCACTCACGTTTTTTAGATCCCTGTACTTTTGTGCCATTAAATACTCAAGCCCTATGAGAATAATCAATGAAGCAGAATTAAGCGACAACGTGACGAAGTATCTTGATCTCGCCAAGGATGAAAAGATCATCATCGAACGAGGGAGTGGGCAGACGTTCGTATTGGAAAAAGAAGAGTATTTGGACCCGGACGATGATTTCCGGCGGGCCATTACTGCCGAGGATCTGATGGTTCGCGTAGAGAAAGATATCCGTGAAGCGTTCAGGAGACGCTCACAGTACGCATGAGCGTTCTTTTCTTGCCTGAAGTGCAACGGTATTTTCAAGAGTTGGAAACGTTGCTCTTTGACATGGAATACTTCAGCTTTGAGGAGTCGGCTGTCCAATATGTACTGGAATTGATTCTTGACATACGCGATACGCTTCCACTGCGCCCATCGAAAAAAGCCCCACCCTATTTTAGACGATATGGGAAAGGCCTGCATTATGCCATATTCCGAAAAAGCAAAACCACACAGTGGTATGTTTTCTTCAGCCGATATCAGATGGAGGGTGAAATTCACTACCTCGTTAGATATATCAGCAATAACCATATCGTCGCCCAACATCTATAGAAGCAATAAAAAGACCTTATACAACAGGACTCATCCTAACCCCCTTCCCCCCGTTATGCACCCCATCTCCATCATCTCGCTCGGACCGGGCGACCCCGAGCTGATCACCCTCAAAGGCCTACGCCGACTGCGCCAGGCCGACGCCATCTATTGCCCTGCCACCGTCCAGCCCGACGGCTCACTCGCCTCTCGCGCAGCCGACATCCTTCGCGCACTCGACATCGACCTGGCGGCCATCCGACCGTTCCCCGTAGCCATGCGCGACGACCGAGCGGCGGCGCTGGCGGACTATGGCGCGGCCGTCGAACGGATCGCGGCCGAATGTGCCGAGGGGCGTCGGGTGGCCGTCACGGCCGAGGGCGATGCGGGCTTCTACTCCTCGTCGGGCTATGTCAGCGCACTGCTTGCCGAGCGGGGACTCTCGACGGAACGCATCGCCGGCATACCCGCCTTTGTGGCCTGTGCCGCGTCGGAGGGCGTCGTCATTGCCGAGCAGACGGAGGAGACGGACGTACTGACTACCCTCGCTTCGGCCGACGAGCTGCTCGGCCGTGTGGCTGCGGGGCGTAGCGTGGTGCTGATGAAGCCCTCGCGCTATGCCTCGGCCGTCAAGGAGGCCCTCGCGCAGGCCCCCGACGGCGTGACCTTTCATTATTTCGAGCACGCCGGCGCCGACGCGGAGAGGGCGTTCTACAGCTGCCGTCGCGACGCCATCCTCGAGCGCCGCTTCCCGTACTTCTCGCTGCTGATCGTCCGTCGGGGGTGACGCAGCGGTTGCATCCTGGGGCAGAAAAGGGCATTGCTGACGGACAAAGCCAATTTCTGGGTCAGGAAAGTGCTTTGTTGGCCAACAATGCTCTTTTCTGGGTCAGGAAAATGCTTTGTTGGCGAGCAATGCTGATTCCTGGGGCAGGAAAGTGCTTTGCTGGCGAACAATGCCGATTTCTGACTCAGGAAGCGGGCTTGTCGAAGTTCATTTCACACAAAAAGGCGCCATCAAAAGAGCATTGTTAGCCCAGATAGCCGACCCAACGACCTCTTTAGGGCCTGTTCTGCCGTGCGAAAGGCCTCACACTCCCACACACGGGGGCCGATCTTCGTTACCG
>CALHPT010000352.1 GCA_938036405.1 uncultured Tannerella sp. | reverse complement strand
CATGGCCGGCGGCGATCCGAACGTGACCTACACGCCCGACTTCGAGCGCAAAGCCAGCCTCTACCGAGGCAGGGAAGTTTGCCTAGTACCCGGCCAAACTTCTCCGGCGGGCGCAGACGCTCCCGTGGTGTCACCTATCCGCCCGCAGGTACCCGGCCAAACTTCGCCGGTGGCCGCAGCCACCCCTCCATTTCGCCCGCTGGATCCTGCCGCGCCGACTCCGAAGCCACAACCCGAACTGCATCCCGCGCCCCTCACCAAAGAGGCGTTCGACGTGCTGGCCTTCACCCGACTGACAAGGGTATGCCTGACCAACGGGCGCGAATACCCCATCGAGGCGGTGGACTTCGAACGGCGGGAAGTGAAGTACTACAACGACAACGACGCCCCTATTTGGGTGCCGGTAAAGCGCATTGCCGCCATCGTGTAAGAGGGGGGCTGAAGCCCCCGGAGTAGTACGGGCGCCTCTCCGAGCCGCCCGGGTAGTTAGAAGTAGTCAGAAGTAGATTCTACCCTATAACTACCCGGCCGCAAGGCCTAAACAATTCAAGGAGCATGTTTCTGACCGTCGACGAACTTTATACCCACCTGCATGACGAGACGGTGGCTGTCATTAGCCGCGACACGGAGGCCATACCTGTGGCCGCCATCGATGCTGCCATTGCCGAGGCCAAAAGCTACTTGCATGACTTCGACACGGCAGCCATTTTCTCGGCTGAGGGTGAGGCGCGCAATGCGCTGTTGCTGCTATTTGTCAAAGACATTGCCGTGTGGCACTTTGTGAACCTCGGGAATGCCTGTATCGATATGGAACTGCGCGAAAAGCGTTACGACAGCGCTATCGCGTGGCTGCGGCTTGTGCAAAAGGGCGATCTCTCGCCAGACCTACCCTCACGCACCGCTGAACTTGGCAATGAGTCGCCGATCGGAAAGATCCACTTTGGCAGCAATCCCAAACGCGGCCAGCATTATTAAACACCGATTAAACGCCATTTAATGAGCAATAAAACGAAGCATAAACAGGTCGCCGCTGGCCCCATCTCTACGCAGATTATCGTGCAGCCTGTGGTGCGCACCGTCCACGATGTGGCCGCATGGCGCTCCGCACTGCGTATGGCCGACAACGGTAACCGCACAAAGCTCTACGACCTGTATAGTGACATCCTGCTGGATGGCGTGCTTGCCGACGCCATCGATAAACGTATCGACGCCGTCAAAGACGCCGATCTGTCGTTCACGATCGACAACAAAGACGTGGATGTGATGTATGATCTAATGGATACGGTCGAGTTTGAGGAACTGATCGGCGAGATTATGATGGCCAAATTCTGGGGTATCTCCGTCGATGAGTTCGATTTTGATGAGGATCGATCCTTCCGCTTTACCTCTATCAATCGGAAGCACATCCGCCCGAAGTTGAAAGAGATTGTAAGGCAGCAGACGGATGATCGCGGTATCTCCTACGCCAGCGATGATCGGGTCATTCAGTGGGGCAAAGACGACGATCTCGGGCTATTGCTGAAAGTCTCGCCATTGGTCATCTACAAACGCGGCGGATTTGGTGACTGGGCGCAGTTTGTCGAGCTGTTCGGCATGCCCCTGCGCATCGGCAAATACAGTGCAATGGACGAGGCCAGCCGCCGCGAATTGATCCGCGCCTTCGAGACGGCCGGATCGGCGCCTTATCTCGTTATCCCCAAAGAGACGGAGGCCACGCAGGAAGCCAACGCTGCGTCTGGCAATGGGCTTCTATATAAAGAGTTCCGGCAGGCTTGCACGGAGGAAATCCTGATCACCATTTTGGGGCAGACGATGACCACCGTAGACGGCAGTTCGCTGGCGCAAGGGCAGGTGCACATGGCTGTTCAAGAAAAGAAGCACCGCGCCGATAGGCGGTTTGTGGAGCGCATGCTCAATCGCTATTTCGTGCCCATGCTCATCCGCCGCGGCTATCCGATCACCGGCGGAAAGTTCCGCTACATGGATGCCAAACGCGAGCTCGAAGTGCCCGAAATCGTTCAACTCTCGGACATCCTGCCCATCCCACAAAGCTACCTGCATGAAAAGTACAACATCCCCCTGCCCGAGCCCGGCGAACCTATCGCCCGCCGGCAGGCGCAGCCGCTGTTTGGCGTGCCCGAGGGAGACAGTGAGGAAGAAGAAACGGACGAAGAAGCCAGCCTCGACGAAGGCAAGGCGGATGCGCCAGAGCCTGACAAAAAGGCATCGGAGGATGATGCGCCGACAAGTCGCAAAGTGAAACATGCGGATCGCGACCGCAGCAACTTCTTTACCCGGTTGTTCGATTTTTTCGTCCCCGCCCGGTCATACGGCCGGGCGACATCCGACATCCTCACACTCTCGGAGGCCACGCTTGCGGATGCCCTGATCCGACAGACGATTGAGACAAAGGGCCGCGCTTATTTCAGCGCCGACCTATTCGCCTACACGCACACGGAGCTCATCCGCGGACTGCGAAAGGGCTATCGCCGTGCAGATGTCCGGCTGGCCGACGGTGGCTTTGTCTACAATGCCAATGATGATGCTTACATCACCGCCTTGGAGCAAAACCTGTTTCATTTCTCAGCCGCCAAAACACTGGCCGAGGTGAGTGAGTTAAACCGTCTGTTCCGCGAGAGCAAGGGCTACAGCGATTTCAGGAAGAAGGCCAGAGCGCTGCTAAAGGTCTACAATGAGCAATGGCTGCGCACGGAGTACAATACGGCCGTATCCGTGGCCGAATCGGCAAGCACCTACCGGCGCCTTATGGCGCAAACAAACGTGTTCCCCTTTTGGGAATACCGTACCGTGGGAGATAACCGTGTAAGGCAGGAGCACCAAGTCTTAGAGGGGCTAATCCTGCCGGTCAATGATCCACGCTGGCAAAAGATTATGCCACCCAACGGGTGGAACTGCCGTTGCTACATTACCCCCAGAATGAGGCATGAGGCGGTCGAATTAGATATAGAGGGCATGCGTGCGCAATGCGACGAATACCTTGAATCGCCCGAATGGAAACGGTGCGAGACTCAGGGATTCGGTATCAATCGGGCTAATGAGGCCGAAGTATTTACAGCTAATCAAATGTATATCCAAAACTTCATGGATATGCCGGATAAGACGATCGAGCAGATCACCCCAGACGAATGGGGCGTTGAGGGATCGATCGACGTGCTAAAAGAGGAAGCAAAAAAAGAGGTGCCCAAATACAAGGGATCACCGGAAGAATGGTTTGATGCGAATAAAGTCATTGAGGCCGGCATGGAACTATTGAAGGTGAAAGACTATGTCGGCCGTGTGTGGCAGATGACAAAGAAGGCGTTTACTGCACACTCTACAGATATAGTAAAGAAACGGGCTTTCCGCACTGAGTTTTTGAATGCCATCCGGGAAGTAGCTGATGCGCCTGATGAAGTGTGGCTTGGTCGAGATCGAAAAGATAGAAACACCCATGTGAGGGCAGTCAACAATTACATAATGATCAAATACTACAAAGATGAGGCGATCGCCGTGATTGGAAAAGTTGAACGAGCGAAGCTGATGCTAAAATC
>CALHPT010000351.1 GCA_938036405.1 uncultured Tannerella sp. | reverse complement strand
CCGCCGTGTGGCAGCAGAGAACGGGGAGGACGAGGAGGTGCCGCGGCGGCAGCGGCCCCGTGAGGTATCGACCACCTTCCTGGACCACCTCCTCGCGATAACGGAGGTGCGCACCAGCATCGAGGAGGCCGTCCGCCAGGAGGCGGACACCGAGGCGGCGGTGGCCTTGGAGCCGGACTGCTGGCGCACTGCGCTCAGCCCCAGCGGCCAGGTGCAGGTGCTGCGCCCCGACCTGGCCGTGACCATCACTAGCCCGGCCTATGAGGACCGCTACCTCATCGAGGTCGACCGCGCCACCGAGAACCCCGGCCGCGTCATCGCCACCTGCTGGCGCTACCAGGAACACCAAGCCCAGGCCAGCGACGACGACGGCGGCGTCTTCCCCCTGGTGGTCTGGCTGGTCCCCACCGACCGCAGACGCCACCGCCTGGAGCGAGCCATCGCCCACAGCACCGGCCTGCTACGCGACCTCTTCCGCGTCATCCGCCTCGACCAGCTGCCCACCCTGATCCACGGCGGCCCCGCCGCCATCCCCACCCCACAGGCCACCAACCAGGTGGGCTGACACACCAAAAGGAGGCATATCCCCGAGAAAGGAGACACGCAGCAGTATCCCATCTGATGGGGCGAAATATATGAGGGGGGTGAGGCGAATATTGCGCACAGCAGACAACCACCTGACCACGCCACTTTGACAGGCTTGCGGATTGCCGCCAGGGGTCAAGCAAAAACCGGACTGGACTTTTCCGTCCATCTGAGCGTCAATAGAAAGAGGAGAAACACTAAACCAGTGAAATAGCAATATATGACGAGAGGAGGATGCAGATGACACAGCAGACAACAACGAACGAACGAGATGAGCACCCGGCTGTTCGCTCCGCCGTGCCAGCCACCACGCTGGACGATGGTGGTGCGGACGCGGTGCCACCTACCGCGCTGGACGGCCAGACGGGTACCGGGGCGATCGCCATCTTCTACGGCGCGGCCCGCTACCCCTTCGAGCTGGCCCGGCAACGGGAGCTGGTCGAGGACTACGCCGACACGACCGGCCTCAACCTGGTCACCGAGTTCCACGACCGACAGCAGCGCCAGCACGGGCTGAAGATGCTGCTCGATGCCTGCCAGCGCGGTGGGGTGGAGTACGTCATCACGGCGGGCTGGCCCACCCCCAACCTCACCACCACCGAAGCAGACGCGGTCGTCGAGCAGCTCGCAGCCAGCGGCACCCACCTGGTCTGCCTCAACGCCTGGCGCCCCGGCGACGGCACCCCACCAGCCTGGTGGAACGACGAAGAAGGCGCGTGGATGCGCCAGCTCGACGCACTCAGAGAGGAAGAGCGCCGACAGCGTGAGCAGGCCAATCAGCCCAGCCAGCCTGGCGAAACCGGTACGGACAGCCAGGTCAACCAGGCCAGTCGAGCCGGCAACGCCAGTGAACACACCAAATCCACCAAGGAGGTGCACCATGCCTGACGCACTCGCTCCCGATCCCTTCACCGCCATGGCGGCCCAGCTCACCCCCAAACGCGCCGTCTCATACATCCGCGTCTCCACCCGGGAGCAGGCTCAGCGTGGCGGGTCGGAGGAGGGCTTCTCCCTCCCGGCCCAGCGGGAGGCCAACAAGCGCAAGGCTCAGTCCATGGGTGCGCTGGTCGTTAAGGAGTTTGCCGACCGCGGTGAGTCGGCCAGGTCTGCCAACCGGCCCGAGCTGCAGAAGATGCTGGCCTACCTTAAGGAAGACGGCGGGATCGACTACGTCATCGTCCACAAGCTCGACCGCCTCGCGAGAAACCGGGCGGACGATGTGGAGATAAACCGGGCGTTTGAGGAGGCGGGTGTGCGGCTGGTGTCGACGTCGGAGAACATCGACCAGACGCCTGGCGGCATGCTGCTGCACGGCATCATGAGCAGCATCGCTGAGTTCTACAGCCGCAACCTGGCTAATGAGGTCATCAAGGGGATGGGCGAGAAAGCCAGGAACGGTGGGACGCTCGGTAAGGCGCCGCTCGGCTACATGAACGTCCGCGCCAGAGACGAGAACGGCCGAGAAGTCCGCACCATCGCCCTCGATGAAGAATGCGCACCACTCATCCGGCTGGCGTTTACGGAGTATGCGACGGGGAACTGGACGGTGCGGCAACTGGCCGACCATCTCAACACGCTCGGCTTGAGCATCCCGCCTACGCCACGGCGCTGCGCCAAGCCCATCACGGCAACGCGCCTGCACGAGATCCTGCGCCACCCCTACTACAAGGGCATTGTCACGTTCCAGGGCGTGGAGTATGCGGGCAAGCACGAGCCGCTGGTGGATGAGGAGACGTGGCAGGCGGTGCAGGCTGTGCTGGGCTCCCATCGCAGTGGCGAGCGGGAGCGGATGCATAACCATTTCCTGAAGAGCACGGTGGTGTGTGGGCAGTGTGGTAGTCGGCTGCTGGTGCAGAACACGAAGAATGGCAAGGGGGTGCTGTACCCCTACTTCATCTGCGCCAGGCGGCAGCGGCTGCATGACTGTGCCTTCAAGGCGGTGCTCATTGAGGTGGTGGAGGCGCAGATGCAGGAGGTGTATCGGCGGCTGCACGTGAGTGAGGCGGATCGGCAGGAGATTGAGCGGTATCTGCTGGCGGAGCTGGCGCGGATTGAGGGGGAGAAGGATCGAAGCGTTCGGTCGCTGACGGTGCGGCGGACGAACCTGGAGGATGAGCGGCGCAGGCTGTTGCAGGCTCACTATGCGGGGGCGGTGCCACTGGAGCTGCTCAAGGAGGAGCAGGATCGGCTGGGGCGAGAGCTTGCGGGGATTCAGCGTCAGCTCGATGCCTACCAGGCAGATGCCAAGTTGGTGCGGGCGCATGTAGAGCAGGCGCTGGATCTGCTGGAGGACTGCTACCGGCTGTATATGGCGGCACCGGATCACTTGCGGAAGCAGCTGAACCAGGTGTTCTTCGAGCGGGTGCTGGTCAACCCGGCGGTGGATGAGGACGGCCGAGTCATCCTGCCTGGCGACGGTGGTGATGACGGGGCTGGCGGAGAGGTGCAGGATGCGGATGATGGTGTGAGGGGCGCTGGTGATGAGGGTGATGGAGAGTGTGAGCGTGATGAGCAGGAGCCCGGTGAGCGTGAGGCAGACGATGTTGGAGACGAGCCAACGCGTCGAGCTGATGAGGCACCCTGCTCTGTCCGTGTGACGGACACCGGTAGCGATGTCTGCCTGGAAGCACGGCTCAACCGGCCGTTCGACCAGCTGGCCAGCCCAAGACTGCGGGCTGTAGCCCGGATCGCCGCCCTACGAAAATCGCCCACCTCGACAGGAGGTGGGCGACGGTCCTCGGCTGAGACGGCCACAGGGGCTGTTTCTCAGGGTGAGGGTTTGTATAGCGATGCTGTGGTGCCTCCGGCGGGACTCGAACCCGCACGCCCGTAGGCAGCGACTTTTAAGGTCGCGGTGTCTACCGATTCCACCACGGAGGCGAGACGCGGCCCAATGTTTGAATAACTGGGGCGTCAGTACCCCCACTGGGATTCGAACCCAGGACCTTGTGCTTATCAGGCACGACACGAGGTATAAGCTCGCTGCTCTAACCGCTGAGCTATGGGGGCGCGGCCGCGACATCGACGGCGTCGAGGAGGCCGACGCTGCCAGCACCGGAGGGGCCCGGCAGCGCGGAAGTAGGTTACCCCAGATGGCGGCCGCGTCGGTCGTTTTCTCACTGTGTTCCATCAGGCACGCCCTCACGCAGGCGGCACAGGTCGTCGACCCCCTCACGTCTCTGGGCGCCTGCCTTACCGCTAGCCTGGTCGCATGAGTCACACTCCTGCCCCCGCATCTTCTGAGGCCGGACACGAGCCCTCACGGAACACTCCGGAAAGCCTCCTGACGGTCGGCGACGTCGTCGCCCTTGTGGAGGCCGCCGCTCCTCCCGGCCTGGCCGCCTCATGGGACTCCAACGGGCTCATCTGCGGTGACCCCGCCGATCCGGTGCGCAGCATCCTCCTGGCCGTCGACCCCGTGGCGGCCGTCGTCGTCAGCATCCTCATCGTGCGCGTGGCCGTCAAGCTGACCGTCCCCGCCGTGAACGACCTCCTGGAGAAGTCGCTACCCGAAGAGGTAGAGCGCGACATTCTCGCCACGATCCTCGAAGATCGACGCATCAGCAATCCGCACCATCTACAGACACGCCGCATCGGCAACGACTATGCGATCGACGTGCACATCCGCGTAGACGGCCACATGACGGTCGCCGAGGCGCACGAGATCATGTGTCACGCAGAGCGACGCCTGCGCCAGAAGTACGGCCCCGGCACACAGATCACGCTGCACGCCGAGCCTGCGAAATGAAGATTCCGAACAAACAGCCAACGCCCCGTCTCCCCTCTGGAGGGATAGGGCGTTTTGCTGCAATTACCCCCCCCCGTCATGCGAGAGGGAGAAGTGAGGCTGGAGAAAGCGAAAGCCGGGTACATGAGAGTTTCCTCCTCTCGTGTACCCGGCTTCGTTTTTAGTTGGCGGATATGAGTTTTTCGTCTTTACCCTCTGATCACTTCCGTGTCGGTGACGACGGCTGTCATGCGGCGGTCGTGGGCGTCGGCGGGGATGTGGTCAAAGAGCTGAAAGGCGAAGGCGAGTCCAACGCAAGGCAGGCTGAAGTCGGAAAGCAGGCGGTCGTAGTATCCGCGGCCGCGACCGAGGCGGTTCAGCTGTCGGTCAAAGGCAATGCCGGGCACGATGATGAGGTCGGGCCGTGGCTCATCGGAGGTAGCGGCGTCCGCCGTCGGCTCCCAGATGTCATAGGCGCCTTTGTGCAGGCTCTCCGGACCGGCGTAGGGACGGAGCACAAGGTCGTCGCCCTGCACGATGGGCAGCAGGAGCTGCTTACGGCCGTACCATCGCCCGAGGAACTCGGCCGTCTGCACCTCGCCCGGCAGCGCGTGATAGAGCGCCACGCAGGCGGCAGATTGAAAAACGTCGAGGGTCTCTAATCGGGCGAGCGCCTCAGCGGAGAGTGCCTCGAGTGCCTCCGGGGTATGTGCCCGTTTGAGCGCTGCCACCTGTTTGCGCAGCGCTTGTTTCTGTTCGTTGATCGTTGTCATTTTACGTATCGGGTTTTGGCGGTAAGGGGGAGCGTGATGCGGCCAATGGAGCGGATGCGGCCGATAAGCTTCTGACGCCAAGCGTTGCTCTCTAACTCTTGTACGGCGCGCAACAATGTGGGGTCTTCGCGCTGGAAGACGGGATAGAAGCCGTCGTAGTCGAAGAAATGGCGGACGATGAAGGCTTCGAGAGCGGTCTCGATTAGCGGTCGCGAAACTTCGATGAGTGTCGGCCGACGGCGGACACCATTCTCCTCGGCATAGTCAACGAAACGATTGAGTAGCGACTGCTGACGGAGGTAACCGAGCAGTTCGGGGTAGGAATGGAAGGAGGAGAGCTTCTTGTAATTGCGATCGGAGTAATCGAGGGTGAAATCGTAGAGTATACCGTCGGTCATGACCTGGTTGTAATACGAGGTGATGCGCTGCGTATCGCGAGGGATAAAGATGTCGGGCATGATGCCACCGCCGCCATAGACGGTACGCCCGCCGCGGGTCTTGTAGGCGGCCGACTTGTCGAAGGTGATGCTGTCGGCCGTGTCGAACTCGCCGTGGAGGTAGCGCCGATAAAGATCTTGCTCGTATTCGTCGGTCTTGCCCATCTCGTACATCTTCTGGATGCAGCGACCGGAGGGCGTGTAGTAACGGGCGATGGTCAGGCGCAGCTCGGAGCCGTCGGAGAGGGGGATGGGCATTTGCACGAGGCCCTTACCGTAGGAGCGCCGACCGATGATGAGTCCGCGGTCGTTGTCCTGGATGGCGCCGGCGAAGATCTCGCTGGCCGAGCCAGACATCTCGTCGGTGAGGACGACCAACGGGGCGTCCTGGCAGGTGCCGCGACCATCGGCAAAGAACTCCTGCCGAGGGTAAGCCTTGCCCTGCACATAGACGATCATCTCGCCGCCCGGAATGAACTCGTTGAGCATGGTCACAGCCGCGTCCAAGAGTCCGCCGGCATTGTCGCGCAGGTCGACGATGAACTTGGTGCATCCCTCCTTCTTCTCTTTGGCGATGGCGGTGATGAACTCGTTGTAGGTGGAGCGGGTGAAGCTGCGGACTTTGATGTAGCCGATGTCGCGCCCGATCTTGTAGGAGACGTCGACGGAGCGGTTAGGCACTTCGCCACGGGTGACGACAAAGTCAGTCAGCTTCGGCGCATGGTTACGCTGCACACCGAGCTTCACCTTCGTGCCCTTCTTGCCGCGCAGCGCGTGCATGATCTGCGCCTGCCCGAAGTCTTTGCCGGCAAAGACGGTGTCGTTGATCGCAATGATGCGGTCGAAGGGGCGGAGTCCGGCCTTCTCGGCAGGCCCACCGGAGATGATGCTGGTGATGAGGATCGTGTCGTTACGCAAGCTGAAGGCTACGCCAATGCCGCCGAACGACCCCTCGAGATCATCGTTGACCGCCTCCACATTCTCGGCCGGGATGAGCACGGAGTGCGGGTCGAGCTCGCTGATCAGGCTCTCGGCCGTACGGTCGATGAGGTCGCCCATGTCGACCGTGTCCACATACTGCGTGTCGATGATGTCGAGGATCGCGTTGATCTTGTTTTTGCCCGTGTTGATGCCGCGGAACCGGGGCGACCGCGAATAGAGGAAGATGCCGAGCCACATGCCCAAGCAGAGGCTTGCGAATGCGGCGAAGACTCCCCACAAGACGTACTTACGCTTATTATTCATGATTTTCTTCGTTGATTCTGATGTAATCGACCGCTATGCCTGCGCGGCGAAGCAGCCGGATGCCCTCGTCGGTGTGGTATTCCTCGGAGTAGACCACACGCACGATGCCCGCTTGGATGATGAGCTTGGCGCACTCGATGCAGGGCGAGGCGGTGACGTAGATCGTGGAGCCGCAGCTGTTGTTCGACGAGGCGGCCACCTTGGTGATGGCGTTGGCCTCGGCGTGCAGGACGTAGGGCTTCGTCACGCCGTCCTCGTCCTCGCAGACGTTCTCAAAGCCTGACGGCGTACCGTTGTATCCGTCGGAAATAATCATGTGATCCTTGACAAGCAGTGCGCCTACTTGGCGGCGTTTACAATAGGAATTCTCGGCCCAGACAGCAGCCATACGCAGGTAGCGCCGGTCGGTTTCGTATTGCTTGATTTCCTTATTCGTCATCGCTGTATCTACTATAAAATGAATCCCCTCTTTCCTCTGTGCGGTATGACCCTGTTCGGAAAGGGTGCGCAAAAGTAGCATTAAGCATAAATCGGCATGGATAGCCGGGTGTAGCATGCAGGGCGAACGAGGGGAGATCAGTCGGACATCGCTCCCCCTTGCGCTCATTCAGCAGGCCAACACCCCGTCGGGGTCAAAAAGGCGGTCTGTTTTGCAGGCCAACACCCCGTCGAGGTCAAAAAGGCGGTCTGTTTTGTAGGCCAACACCCCGTCGGGGCCCAAAAGGCGGTCTGTTTTGCAGGCCAACACCCCGTCGGGGTCAAAAACGCGGTCTGTTTTGCACCGTTCCGGGCTGCGCGGTCAAAAAGGCGGCCCGTTTTTCACCATTCCTAACTGCGCGGTGAAAAAGGCGGTCTGTTTTTCACAGTTCTTGGGTGCGCGGTCAAAAAGGCGGCCTGTTTTTCACCATTCCTAACTGCGCGGCGAAAAAGGCGGCCCGTTTTGCACTCTGCCACCCCGCGGGGCTGCTGTATTGGCCTTTCATTTCGGGCTGACTATAAAACGAAGCCGGATACACGATGAAAATCCCATCGTGTACCCGGCAAACTTCGCTGGCGTCCGAAGACGCCCCCGGCAAACTTTGCTGTGGTGGCCGCAGACGCCTTCGGTAGGGCGTTAGGCCTATCCAGCGAGGTGAGGTCAGGCCTGCGAGAGCAGGTAGTCCTTGAACGCCTCGAAGGTGCGCGCCATCGGCACACTGCGCTTCTCGCCCTGCATAAAAGCACGGAGCCGCGCCGGGATCTCGACCGAATGACCCGTGGCTGCCTCCACCGTGTCGAGGAACTTGGCCGGGTGGGCCGTCTCGAGGAAAACGCCCGTCTCGCCCGGCTGTAGGCCGCGCTGCATGAGGGCATGATAACCACAGGCACCATGCGGATCGGGCGTGTAGCCATGCGTGCGGACCACGTCGGCGAGGGTGGCGCGGATCTCCTCGTCCGTCGTGCGGCTGCCGGAGATGAGCGCCGTGATCGCGGCATGGTCGCCGCCGAAGAGGTCGAGGATGCGGGCGAAGTTGCTCGGATCGCCTACGTCCATCGCGTTGGCCAGCGTGGCCACCGAGGGGCGGGGCCGATAGACGCCCGTGTGGAGGTAGTCCAAGAAGACGTCGTTGCAGTTGTTGGCGGCGATGAAGTGCGACACAGGCAGCCCCATGCGGTGCGCGATGAGTCCGGCGGTGAGGTTGCCAAAGTTGCCGCTGGGCACACTCACGACGAGGCGCTGGGCACGGCCGATGCAGTCCATCTGGGCGTAGGCGTGGAAGTAATAGAAGGCCTGCGGCAGGAAGCGGGCCACGTTGATGGAGTTGGCCGAGGTGAGCTGCAGGTGGGCGTTGAGGTCGGCGTCCACGAAGGCGGACTTGACGAGCGCCTGGCAGTCGTCGAAGACGCCGTCCACCTCCAGCGCGGTGATGTTACGCCCGAGGGTGGTGAACTGGCACTCCTGAATCGCGCTGACCTTGCCCTTGGGGTAGAGTACAAAGACGCGGATGCCGGGCACATCGAGGAAACCGTTGGCGACGGCGCTGCCCGTGTCGCCCGAGGTGGCCACGAGTACGTTGACCTCGCGACTCGCCCCACGGCGGGCAATAAAGTGGCCCAGCATGCGGGCCATGAACCGTGCGCCGACGTCTTTGAAGGCCAGCGTGGGGCCGTGGAAGAGTTCGAGGGAGTAGATCGTGTCCGTGACGGGCACGACAGGCGTATCGAAGGCCAGTGTGTCCTCTACGATGCGGCGGAGATCGCTCTGCGGCATATCGTCGCCAAAGAAGGCGCTGGCCACGTGGAGGGCGATCTCGTGAAAGGTCATGTGCTTCATCCCGTCGATGAACGCGCGGTCGAGCGTGGGGATGCGTTCGGGCATAAATAGCCCGCGGTCGGCGGCAAGCCCGCGGACTACGGCCTCCTCAAGGCTGGCGGGCGATACTTGGTGATTGGTGCTGTAATATTTCATAGGGAAGTCCTCTTACGGTTTCAAGAACACCTTCATAAACTCATCCTTACGGAGCAGCCCGTAGCTGCCATCGACGGCGGCGAACTCGTCGTAACGCTCCACGGCGTCGGGCGTGGCGCCGGGCTTGTAGATCACGAAGGGGATGGGGGCGTTGGTGTGCGTACGGATGGCGCAGGGCGTGGGATGGTCGGGCAGGACGGCGATGGCCACCGGCTCGTCCCACTGACTGACGGCACGGAAGACGGGATCGACGATGCGGCGGTCGAGATACTCAATGGTGCGCACCTTCAGCTCCACGTCGCCCTCGTGACCGGCCTCGTCGCTGGCTTCGATGTGCAGGTAGACGAAGTCGTGCGTGCGGAGGGCCTCGATGGCCGCGGCTGCCTTGCCCTCGTAATTCGTGTCGTAAAGACCTGTGGCACCCTCCACGTTGATCACGTCCATGCCGGCATAGACGCCGATACCGCGGATCAGATCGACGGCCGAGATGACGGCCGAGGAGCCTATGCCATAGAGTTCGCGGAGCGTCTTCATGGCCGGACGTACGCCGGGCGACCACGGCCAGATGCTGTTCGCAGGATCCTTGCCCTCGGCGCGACGCTTCACATTGATCGGATGATCGGCCAGTAACTGCTGCGAGCGGAGGATGAGGTCGTTCAGGCGGTCAGCCGTAGCCTCAGCCTCGGGCACACGCGCCTTGACGAGCGCGGGGCGGAAGGGGTGCAGGGGGATGTCGTGCGGCGGGGTGCAATCCACGCGCCGGTCGCCGCCGCGGAGTACGAGCAGATGGCGGTAGGAGACGCCGTGGTGAAAGGTGACATCGTCCGACCCAAGCTGTTCGTTGAGATAGCGAATCAAGACGTCGGACTCCTCCGAAGAAATATGTCCCGCGGAGTGGTTCTTGATCCGGTCGCCGTCGATGCAGATGAGGTTGCAGCGCAGGCCCAGCTCGCCGGGCCGGAGGTCGACCCCCATGCTGGCGGCCTCGAGCACGCCGCGCCCCTCGTAGACGGTGGGCAGGTCGTAACCAAGAATCGAAAGGTTGGCCACCTCACTGCCCGGGTGGAATCCGTCGGGCACCGTGTGCAGTCGGCCAGAAGCTCCGAGCTGGGCCAGCCGATCCATCGCAGGCGTAGGTGCGTATTGCAAGGGCGTCAGTCCGCCCAGTTCGGCAATCGGCTCATCGGCCATGCCGTCTCCCAAAATGATGATATGCTTCATATATAATACGTATGTGGGCGCACCTCGCAGTGCAGCCCAGGGATTTCGATCTGTTGTAGGGGCGGCAAAAGTAAACGTAGGGGCGGACGCGCGATGCCTGATCAGCAGAGATCGGTGCAAGTAGGTCCCGCCATCCGTTCTTCCCGTCCCGCCGCGGGATGGCATCTCAATGACCATTTTGGCCCCGTCCCGCCGCGGGATGGCATCTCAACGGCCATTTTGGTCCCGCCTCGCCGCGGGATGACGTCTCAACGGCCATTTGGGTCTCGTCCCGCCACGGGATGGCATCTCAACCGTCATTTTGGCCCCGTCCCGCCGCGGGATGGCATCTCAACGGCCATTTTGGCCCCGTCCCGCCGCGGGACGGCATCTCAACCGTCATTTTGGCCTCGTCCCGCCGCGGGACGCCTCGCCGTACCTCCCGAAGCATGTCACCCCTCGGCCCGTTTGGGAGAATCTTATCCGTCAGGCACACATTTCCGCCAAAAGTGGCGCACGCTTCTATCTTTGCCTGCGCTTAAAAGAAGACAAAAGCACATCCATGAATACTTCTCTCACCATACGCTCGGCCGACGCCGACGACCTGGACGCCATCTTGTCACTCTTCGATACGGCGCGCCGCCTCATGGCCGCCAACGGCAACCCGTCGCAGTGGGTTGCAGGCTACCCCAACGCGGATATTGTACGGGCGGACATCGCCCAAGGCAACTGCTACGTCTGCACGCCGGCAGACCGCCCAACGATCGTCGGCACGTTCGCCTTCATCCTCGGCGAGGAGCCCACGTATCGCCTCATCGAGCAGGGCCACTGGCACGCCGATCGCCCCTACGGCACCATCCATCGCATGGCCTCCGACGGCCACACGCACGGCATCGCCCGCGCCTCTTTCGACTACTGCGCCGCCCAAACGGACTATCTCCGCATCGATACCCACGCCGACAATCGCCCTATGCTCCGCGCCATCACACGTTACGGTTTTCGTCCCTGCGGCATCATCTACGTCCGCGACGGCAGCCCACGCTTAGCGTTCGATCTTGAGCGACCTTCGGCCGGGCGCCCATAAGGGGTGCCCCTACTACCGCGCCGCAGGCGTATAACTACCCGGCCGCAAGGCCGTAACTACTTATAACTACCGCGGCGAATGCCGCATAAATTCATCAAACACCAAACATCATGGAACTCCCTTTTTCTGAATCCTACCGCATTAAAATGGTAGAGCCGATCCGCAAGAGCACGCGCACAGAGCGCGAAGGCTGGATGGCGGACGCGAAGTACAACCTCTTCATGCTGAAGAGCGACGAGGTCTTCATCGACCTCCTGACCGACTCTGGCACCGGCGCCATGAGCGACCGCCAATGGTCGGCCCTCATGCTCGGCGACGAGAGCTATGCCGGCGCACGCTCCTACGAGAACATGCGCGAGGCCATCGGCCGCATCCTCGGCTTCGACTTCTTCCTGCCCACCCACCAGGGGCGCGCGGCTGAGAATGTGCTCTACTCCGCCATCGTCCACGAGGGCGACATCCTGCCCGGCAACTCCCACTTCGACACGACCAAGGGCCACATCGAGTTTCGCCGTGCCACCGCCCTCGACTGCACCATCGACGCCGCCGCCGACACGCAGCTCGAGCTGCCCTTCAAAGGCAACATGGACGTCGAGAAGCTCGAGCGCGTGCTCCGCTCCTACCCCGCCGAACGCATCCCCTGCGTCGTGCTCACGATCACGAACAACACCGCCGGCGGTCAGCCCGTGTCGATGCAGAACATTCGCGAGGTCTCTGCCCTCTGCCGCCGCTACGGCGTCAGGCTGCAAATCGACTCGGCCCGCTTCGCCGAAAACGCCTACTTCATCAAGACGCGTGAGCCGGGTTACGCCGACAAGTCGATCAAGGAGATCGTGCGCGAGATCTTCTCCTACGCCGACATCATGACCATGTCATCGAAGAAGGATGCGATCGTGAACATGGGCGGCTTCGTGGCCTTCCGCTCCGAGGAACTTTGGCGCCGCTGCCAGATGTTCTGCATCATGAACGAAGGCTTCATCACCTACGGCGGCATGAGCGGCCGCGACATGAACGCCCTGGCTGTGGGCCTCGACGAGGGCACGGAGTTCGACTATCTCGAGACACGCATCCGGCAGGTGGAGCACCTGGCCCACCGTCTCGACGAGTACGGCATCCCCTACCAACGCCCTGCCGGCGGTCACGCCGTCTTCATCGACGCCAAACGTGTCCTCACCCATGTGCCTAAGGAGGAGTTCATCGCCCAGACGCTCGGCGTGGAGCTGTACCTCGAGGCCGGCATCCGCGGCGTGGAGATCGGCTCCATCCTGGCCGATCGCGATCCGAAAACGCGCGAGAACCGTTACCCAAAGCTCGAACTGCTGCGCCTGGCCATCCCCCGCCGCACGTACACGGACAACCACATGGACGTCGTAGCCGCGGCGCTGAAGAACGTCTTCGACCGCCGCGAACGCATCATCCGTGGCTACCGCATCACGAAGGAGCACCCCATCATGCGTCACTTCACCGTCGAGCTTGCCCCGGCGGAATGAATCGTCTGAGAAACATTGCCGCATAGTGACCGATACACCGCAATGCCATGTCTGCGTCTATTTTTGCCGCCCGTACAAAACCCATATA
>CALHPT010000350.1 GCA_938036405.1 uncultured Tannerella sp. | reverse complement strand
CGGGCGCTTTGAACCGGGTAATTTTGCCCACAGTTTTCAAAGCGTATGGATGACATGAAAATGAAGGTGTTGCTCTACCTTAAAAAGAGCAGTCGTGATAGGTCAGGCAAGGCGCCGATCATGGGACGGATCACACTAGGGCGTTCCATTGCACAGTTCAGTTGCAAGCTGTTCTGTAATCCCGATTTGTGGAACCCGCGCGAAAGTCGGATGGACGGGAAGAGTCGCGAGGCCGTTGAGGTCAATGCCAAGTTGGACAACCTCCTTCTCGCCGTTCAGGCCTCCTATCAATCCTTGCTTGCCAAAGGATCGCCGTTTGACGCAACCGACATCAAGGAGGATTTCCAAGGCAGCGTGCAGAGTCGAACCATGCTATTGGAGCGGTTTGACGGCTTGATCGAGGAAATGAGGGTTCACGTCGGTGTAGACATCAAGGAAAATTCTTTGGCCGCGTACCGTCAGACAAGAGCGCGATTGCAGCAGTTCATTCGGGCGAAATACAAAGTCTCCGACTTGGCCTTTTCGCAGCTGACGGAGGACTTCATCAAACAATTCGAGCAGTATGTAATCGGAGAAGTTGGTCTGAAACAAAGCACCTGCTATAACATGATCGTCCTTATCAAAAAGGTATGCAAGCTGGCGTACCGCGAAGGGGCTGCTGACACCTTGCTATTTGACAATGTGCATATAGACAAGGGGGATAGCCGACTGCCCAAAGCGCTCGACAAGGAGGCGTTAGACAAGTTGAAGGCGCTGCATTTTGACGGTTTGGACGAGGATATGAAAACCTCCCGCGATGTGTTTCTTTTCGCCTGTTGCACCGGTGCCGCCTATTGCGATCTGATGACGCTGAACCATAAGCATCTTATTCGCGACGACGAGGGCGCCCTATGGTTGAAGTTTAACAGGCAGAAGACGGGCGTCCTCTGTCGTGTAAAGCTATTGCCTGAAGCCCTTAGATTGCTGGAACAGCTACACAGCGATGCAAGAGAGACACTGCTCCCTTATATGAACTATGCCACCTATTTATCTTGCCTGAAAGCGATCTCGCTAAGGGCCGGACTATCTTTGCCCATCACCACGCACACGGCCCGACACACCTTCGCAACACTCGTCACCTTGGAACAGGACGTGCCCATTGAGACCGTCAGCAAGATGCTTGGGCATAGCACGGTGCGCATGACCGAGCGATATGCGAAAGTCACTCCCCAAAAGCTGTTTGAAGAGTTCGATCGCTTGATCGCCTTCACCGAAGATTTACACCTGACCATTTAACTGAAACCGATATGAGAAGTACATTCAAGATCCTGTTTTACATCAACAGACAGAAGACAAAAGCAGACGGTAAGACGGCCATCTTTTGCCGCGTTACCATTGATGGCAGAAGCGCGGTGATGGCAACCGGAGAAGAATGTCTGCCGACCGAATGGAACAGCGGACAGGGAACAACCGGCGAAAAGAAAATCAATCAACGCCTCGCGACATTCAGGGAGCTTGTGGAAAAGAATTACGCGGAAATGCTCTCGAAGGACGGCGTGGCCAGTGCAGAACGGCTTAAGAACCGCTTGCAGGGCGTTGCCGCCGTACCGACCACCCTTTTGACTATGAACGAGGCAGAACTGCAATCTGTTAAGGCATGCGTAGGCAAGTCAAAGGCAGAAAGTACTTACCAGAACCTTACTTATTCGGACAAGTTGCTTCGAGAGTTCGTGAAGGAAAACGGAGGGCGAGACATCCCCCTTGCAGGCATTACGGAAGATCTGTTTGAAGACTTCCGCTTCTTCCTCAAAAAGCGTGGCTTGGCGGCATCGACCATAAACAATCACCTCTGCCGATTGAGTCGGTTGATGTATCGTGCGGTAGACTTGAAAGTCATCCGCTGCCATCCTTTTGAAGATGTCACCTATGAAAAAGAGGAAAGGAAAATTCGCTTCTTGCAAAAGAGCGATGTGGCCAAGCTCATGGCGCTGAGAGTGAACGACAGGGAAGCGGAGCAGGCTCGGCAGATGTTCCTCTTCTCCTGCTTCACCGGACTAGCCATTGCAGATATGGAACGTCTGAAGTTCTCTCATATCCAAACGTCAGCCGATGGCCGGAGATATATCCGTAAGGAACGACAGAAGACGAAAGTGGAGTCTGTCGTGCCGCTACATCCGATCGCGGAGGAGATCCTTAACAGATGCCGAGAGGATCAGGCGGTGAAAGAAGAAGGCGACGCCCTTGTCTTCCCACGCGGTTGCAGCCGCAGTGTGATGAATAGCAAACTGAGCACCGTGGGACTGGCATGTGGCATCAGGCAACGGCTGTCTTTCCATATGGCACGCCACACGTTCGGAACCCTGTCGCTCAGCGCCGGCATCCCGATAGAGAGCATCGCCAAGATGATGGGGCACGCGTCCATCTCCAGCACGCAGATCTATGCCCAGGTGACGGACAAAAAGATCTCAGAAGACATGGACAAGCTGATCCGGAAGCAACAAGCGGCGTTAGTGTGATCCCCTGTACGACCATGCTGTTTCTCTCTCATATTTCACGAAAGGCCGCGACCTGCGTGCGTTTTGAATGATGCAGGAGACCGTCTCGTTTCGACAAAAAGTGAACAAACTACCGACATATCTGTAAGGCCTGATCCAGCGGCCCGCCTGACCTTTGCGGCCGTAATCATGTATAGAGAAATGAAAAAGATCGTATCACTGGCCGTGATGCTGCTCGCCGTGCTGACTGCCGGCGCCTGCATGCCGGCCCAAAAATCAAAGGAGACAGCAAGTATGAATGACAAAAAGGTGCTCGTGGCCTACTTCTCTTGGAGTGGCAACACCCGGGCGGCGGCGAAGTATATCGCCCAAAAGCTCGGCGCCGACGAGTTTGAGATCGTCCGCGAAAAGGCTTACCCGACGGACTACGAGCCGTGCACGGTGGAGGCCAAGGCCGAGAAGGAGCAGCAGGCACGACCGGCCATCCGGGGACGCGTAGAGCGCATGGAGGCGTACGACGTGGTGTTCGTCGGCGTACCCGTCTGGTGGTACACGGCGCCGATGTCCGCCTTCACCTTCCTCGAGCAGTACGACCTGAAGGGCAAGACCATCATCCCCTTCTGCACCTGCTACACGTCAGAGTCGGAAACGCTGAACGACATCGTCCGGGCCACGCCCGACTCCGACCATCGCGACGGCCTGACCATCGTCACCAAAGAGATGGGCGGCAAGGGCATGGAGAAGGAGCACGCACGGATCGATCAGTGGCTCGAGGCGATCGGCTTCTGACCCGGAAAGAGAGGTGCCCCGAAATCAAAAACGATAGAGCGTATGAGAGCAACAGCCCTGATCACAACAGTTACAGCAATCATTTCACAACAGTTACAGCAATCATTATGAGTACAACAAGCATGCAGGCCCAGCCGTACGGCGACGAGGGGCCGACCCTGACGCCCAACCGACTCGGGTTGGTCTATGAGGGCGCCATCGAAACGAACGAGCCCGGGCGGGTGCAGATCCGTCAGGTGGATTACGAGGTGGACGGGCTGCCGGTCGTGGCCAACGTCTACACGCCGGCCGGATACACGCCCGAGAGGCACTATGCCGCCGTGGTCGTGGCGCATCCCAACGGAGGCAGCAAGGAGCAGGTGGCCGGGCTTTATGCGCAGCGGTTGGCCGAGGCGGGCTTCGTGGCCATCGCCTTCGACGCGCGCTATCAGGGCGAGAGCGGCGGCCAGCCGCGTCGCACGGATAAGCCGGCCCACCGCATGGGCGACATCTACGGCGCCGTGGACTTTATCCAGCGCTTCCCCGGCGTCGACCCTGCACGCGTCGGCGCCTTCGGTATCTGCGGCGGGGGCGGATACACCTTCGCCGCGGCGCAGGCCGACAAGCGCATCCGGGCCGTGGCCACGCTGAGCCTCTTCAACACGGGCGACGTGCGCCGCAATGGCTACATGCGCACGCAACTGTCCACCATCGCCGAGCGGCAGGCCGAAGCCTCCGCGGCCCGGCAGAGGGAGGCGGCCGGCGCGTCGCCCGAGGTGGTCGGCTTCGCCAACATGTCGCCCGACGAGGCCCGCGCGCTCACGGTGGATCTCTACCGCGAGGGCTACTTCTACTACGCCGTCACGCACCGCACGCCCAACGCGCCGGGCACGTACCTGAAGAGTTCGCT
>CALHPT010000349.1 GCA_938036405.1 uncultured Tannerella sp. | reverse complement strand
CACCCCTCCTCCTCCACCGTCGGCACCGTCCGTCGAAGAGGAGCCGCTCATGCGACCCGCGCCCATGCCCGAACCTACCCCCGAGCCTCAACCGAACCCTGCGCCTACGCCTGAGCCGGAACCGACGCCCGACCCCATGCCAGCACCGGCACCCAAGCCGACGCCCATCCCTGTGCCCAAAATGGCTCCTTTGCCTCATGTACCCGGCCAACCTTCGCAAGCGCCCGCAGGCGCCCATGTACCCGGCCAAACTTCGTCGGCGCCCGCAGGCGCCCCGCTGTCGCACACGGACACGTCGCTCAACGACGCCATCGAACGCACGAAGCTGACCGACCTCCGCAAGGCCTTCACGCTGAACGACCGCTTCCGCTTCTGCCGCGAGCTCTTCGACCGCGACGAGGCTCGCATGAACGACATCCTGGCCGCGCTCAACGAGGCGCGCTCCTACGACGAATCTCTCGAGATGCTCCAAGCCCGTGTCCAGTGGGATCTCGAGGGCGAGACGGCCGTCGACTTCCTCAAGTTCATCGAGCGACGCTTCGTCTGACCACCGATATGGGTAAGCTCACGATCGTCCCCACGCCGGTGGGGAACCTGGAGGACATGACCTATCGCGCCGTGCGCGTGCTCCGTGAGGCCGACCTGATTCTGGCCGAGGATACGCGTACGACGCTCGTCCTGCTCCGTCATTATGAGATACAGAACCGACTCCAGTCGCACCACGCCTTCAACGAGCATCGCACAGCAGCGCAACTCGTGGAGCGTATGCAGGCGGGCGAACACATCGCGCTCGTATCGGACGCCGGCACACCGGCCATCTCCGATCCCGGCTTCCTGCTCGTCCGGGCCTGTGTGGCCGAGGGCGTAGAGGTGGAGTGTCTGCCCGGGGCCACGGCCTTCGTCCCGGCGCTCGTCGTATCGGGTCTGCCGACGGATCGCTTCTGTTTCGAAGGCTTCCTGCCGCCCAAGAAAGGCCGTCGGACACGTCTGGAGGCGCTGCGCGAGGAGCGTCGGACGATGATCCTCTACGAGTCGCCCCACCGACTGCTGAAGACCCTCGAGCAACTCGCGGAAGTGCTCGGTCCGGAGCGTCGCGTATCCGTCTCGCGCGAGATCTCGAAGCGCTTCGAGGAGACCCTCCGCGGACAAGTAGATGAAATAATTCCACACTTCGCCATGAACGATCCGCGCGGAGAATTTGTTATAGTGGTGGCCGGCGCGGACGAGGCGTCTGAAAGCCGGCATTCATCCACCGTTTCATCTACTTAAAAACTATATTGTAACAATGAAAAGGATCCTATTATTTCTCCTGAGCACGGCCCTGCTGACGGCCTCCTGCGTGGAAAACTCTTCGGAATATCAGAAGCTGAAGAGCGAGAATGAAGAGCTGAAGGCCGACAAGGCCAAGAGTACCGAAGAGCTGAACGAGATGCTCTCCACCCTGAATGATATCCAGACCGACATCGAGTCAATCAAGGACGCTGAGCAGTACCTCAAGATCGAGCCGTCGAATGGCGAAATGAACGCCAACAAGAAGGAGCAGATCAGGAACAACATGAAGCTGATTGCCGAGACCCTCAAGAACAATCGCGAGCAGCTCAACACCCTGCAAGAGAAACTGAAGAAGAGCAATGTCCAATCGTCGGCCCTGCAGAAGACCATCGACCGCATCTCCAAAGAGCTCAACGAAAAGGCCCAGATGATAGCCGGACTGCAAGAGGAGCTGGCCAAGAAGGATATCCGCATCAAGGAGCTGGACGACATCGTGGCTAACCTCAACGAGAACGTGGAGACCCTCTCCGCCACCACCGCCGAACAGACCAAGAAGATCAGCGAGCAGGATAAGCAGCTCCACCGCGCCTACTATTGCTTCGGCACGAGCAAGGAGCTCAAGGAACAGAACATCCTGACCGGTGGCGGACTCTTCTCGAAGTCGAAAATGGCGAAGGAGAACTTCAACGAAGACTACTTCATCTCCATCGACACGCGCGAGGTGACCTCCATCCCGCTCTACGCCCGCAAGGCCTCTGTCCGCTCCAACCACCCGGAGAACTCTTACCGTTTTGTCAAGGACGCCGAGGGCAACCTGACGCTCGAAATCGTCAACGTCAAATCGTTCTGGAGCCTGAGCAAGTACCTCGTTGTGGAGGTCGGATGACCAGCCACGAGCGGCACTACACGTCCTTGTTTTTCGACTTGGACAACACGTTGTGGGATACCATCCACGACAATAAAAAATGCCTCGAAGAGCTTTTCGTCGATTATCAATTCGATCGACACTATGCCTCCTTCGAGGCTTTTTATGCCCTTTACTTTCCCTACAACGAGCACCTCTGGGAGCGCTATCAGAGCCAAGAAATCGACCGCCGGACACTCATGCAGCAGCGCATGCTCCATGTGCTCCGCCCGATGGGCATCCGCGACGCCCGACTGGCCATGCGCCTCAACCGCGACCTCAACGAGCGCACCACGCGCCACACGACGCTCATCCCCGGCGCCATGGAGCTGCTCGAGCACGTCAGCCGTTCGTACCGCCTCTTCGTCCTCTCCAACGGCTTTCACGAGGTGCAAAGCCTGAAGATGGAGCGCGCCGGCATAGCCCCCTTCTTCCGTCGGCTGATCCTCTCCGAGCGGGTCGGCGCCCGCAAGCCCAACCCCGTCTTCTTCGACTACGCCCTGCATCACACCCAGACGCATCGCACGGAGGCGCTTATGATCGGCGACAGCTACACGTCCGACATCGTCGGCGCCCGCCGCTCCGGCATCGACGCCCTCTGGTATAACCCCGCCGGACTGCGGCCCACGGGCAACCTCCGCCCACAGTTCACCGTCCGCACCCTCGACGAGATCCGAGAAATCCTGTAAGGCCGATTTACCGTAAATCGGAGCAAGTCTGTTCGGGGTTGGTATACTGTATATCGGAGCAAGTCTGTTTGGGGTTGATATACTGTATATCGGAGCAAGCCTGTTTGGGTGTGATATACTGTATATCGGAGCAACTCTGTTTGGGTGTGATTTACGGTAAATCGAGGCCATGCAAGCCTGTTTGAAGCCGATATACTGTATATCGAGGCCATGCAAGCTTGCGCGGAGCTGATTTACGGTAAATCGAGGCCCTAAAAATCTGCGACAGCCAGAAATAATGTATTTCCGAAGGCTGTCTATGGTTAGATTTTAGATGTTCCCTTAAAACATCTTCTACTTTTACGCCGCTAAAAAAATCAGCGACGTATGAACTACGCAGAAACCCTTCAATATCTCTATGTACGGACGCCCGCCTTCCATCGCGTCGGGGCGGACGCCTACAAGCCCGGGCTGGAACGCAGTCGGGCCCTCGACGACGCACTGGGGCAACCCTCCGCAGCCTACCCCATCGTTCACGTGGCTGGCACCAACGGCAAAGGCTCCGTCTCCCACCTGCTGGCCGCTACGTTTCAGGCGCACGGCCTCCGCACAGGACTCTATACCTCCCCGCATTTAATCGACTTCAGCGAGCGCATCCGCGTCGACGGCCAGCCCATCCCGCAGCAGCGCGTGGTGGACTTCGTGGCCGAAAACGCACACCTCATCGACCGCCTGGAGCCCTCCTTCTTCGAGCTGACCTCGGCCATGGCCTTCGACTATTTCCGCCGCTGCAAGGTGGACATCGCCGTCATCGAGACAGGCCTCGGCGGCCGCCTGGACAGCACGAACATCGTCACGCCCATCCTCAGCGTCATCACCAACGTCAGCCTCGACCACACGCAGTACCTCGGCGACACGCTCGCGCAGATCGCTGCCGAAAAGGCAGGCATCATCAAGCCCGGCGTGCCCGTCGTGGTGGGTGAAACCGGAAACAACGAGGTGCGACGTGTCTTTTTGGACAAGGGCGACGAGTGCGACACGCCCATCTTTTGGGCCGAAGAGGAAGACTTGCTGCGGGCCGCCCGCCCACTGCCTGACGGGCGTTGGGAGTTTGAATCGACCGAGTTTGGCACGCTCATCGGCGAGCTGGGCGGATCGTTCCAAGTGATCAACGCGCGCACGGTGCTCACGGCGCTGAACATCTTCTTCCATCCCCCCGTATTAAGAAAGATACTGCCCGAGGCTGTCCGCCAGGGATTCGCCCATGTGGTCGAGATGACCGGGCTCGTAGGCCGCTGGCAGACCATCGCCCGCCGCCCGACCATCGTCTGCGATTCGGGGCACAACGTCGGCGCATGGAGCCGCCTCCGCCCCCTCCTCGACGAGTCGGCCCAGCGGCACGCCCACCTGCATATGGTCGTGGGCATGAGCAGCGATAAGGACATCACCGCCGTGCTCCGCTTCATGCCCCAGCAGGCTACGTATTACTTCACCCAAGCCGACACCGACCGCGCCCTCTCGGCCGACGAGCTGGCCAAGCTGGGTGCCAAGGCCGGCCTTCAGGGCACGGCTTACGCCACCGTCCCCGAGGCCATTCGCGCGGCGCAGGCCGCGGCCACGACGGACGACATGATCTTCGTCGGCGGCAGCCACTTCGTCCTGGCCGACGCCCTGCCACTGCTCACTCAGAATTAACCCAGGGGGCGCATCACTCCTCCCCGTCGATCCGCCCTAACGATAGACTATTACTAACTACTTATACACAACAATGACACAAGCATTACAAACCCTCAGAGACAAGCCGTCAGCACGTTGGACGGCACTCATCCTGCTGGCTATGGCGATGTTCTTCTCCTACATTTTCATGGACATCCTTTCGCCGCTGAAAGACATTTTGGAAACCCAGCGCCACTGGGATTCGACCGCCTTCGGCACTTACGCCGGCTCCGAGACTTTCCTCAACGTCTTCATCTTCTTCCTCATCATTGCCGGTATCATCCTCGACAAGATGGGCGTGCGCTTCACGGCGCTCCTCTCCGGCGTGGTGATGGTGGCCGGCGCCACTATCAACTGGTACGCCGTCACGGACGCCTTCATGGGCTCCTCGCTCGAGGCCTGGTTCACGGCCAACCTGAACTACATCCCGCTGCTCGACGAGCTGGGCGTCTCGCCCTTCTATCAGGGCATGCCCGCCTCGGCCAAGTTCGCCTCCGTCGGTTTCATGATCTTCGGTTGCGGCGTAGAGATGGCCGGCATCACCGTTTCGCGCGGTATCGTGAAGTGGTTTAAGGGTAAAGAGATGGCTCTGGCGATGGGATCAGAGATGGCCCTGGCGCGCCTCGGCGTAGCCACCTGTATGATCTTCTCGCCCGTCATCGCCCGCATGTCTACGCCGCCCGATGTGTCGCGTTCCGTAGCCTTCGGCGTGATCCTGCTGCTCATCGCCCTGATCATGTTCGTCGCCTACTTCTTCATGGATCGCAAGCTCGATGCTGAGACGGGCGAGGCCGAAGAGGCCGAAGAGCCGTTCCACATCAAGGACCTCGGCCGCATCCTGTCCGACGGCGGCTTCTGGCTCGTGGCCCTGCTCTGCGTGCTCTACTATTCGGCCATCTTCCCCTTCCAGAAATACGCCGTGAACATGCTCCAGTGCAACATCACCTTCAACCCGCCGGCCGAGGGCAGCTTCTGGGCCTCCAGCACGGTAGCTTACGTGCAATACGTCGTCATGCTCATCATCGCCATCACCGCCTTTACGAGCAACTTCAGCCGGGGCGTGATGAAGAGCATCCTGCTCGTGGCCTCCATCGCCTCGCTGCTTGTCTTCTGCTACATGGCCTACTGCCGCCAGTCGGCCGAATCCATCTTTGCCGTCTTCCCGCTCTTGGCCGTCGGCATCACGCCGATCCTCGGCAAATACGTCGACAACAAAGGCAAGGCCGCCTCGATGCTGATGCTCGGATCGATCCTGCTCATCATCTGTCACCTCACGTTCGCCTTCGTCCTGCCGCTGTTCAAGGGCAGCCCCGTGGGCGGCGTCGTGCTGGCCTTCGCCACCATCCTGGTGCTCGGTTCGTCGTTCTCGCTCGTGCCCGCATCGCTGTGGCCCAGCGTGCCGAAGCTGGTTGATAGCAAAGTGATCGGCTCGGCCTACGCGCTCATCTTCTGGATACAGAACATCGGCCTGTGGCTCTTCCCGCTGCTCATCGGCAAAGTGCTCAAAGCCTCCAACCCAGAGGTTGAACAGGCCCTGGCCTCGGGCGAACTCACGCCGATGGAAGCTGCCGTGTCGTACAACTATACCAACGCGCTGCTCATGCTCGCCATGCTCGGTGTGGCCGCCCTCGTGCTCGGCATCCTGCTGAAGGCTGTCGACAAGAAGCACCACCTCGGCCTCGAGGAGCCGAACATTAAGCCGCAATAATCGGCCGACTTGAAAACGTAAAAAGTCCCTCGGACGCTCAGGATCTCTACCCTGCGTTCGGGGGACTTTTTTCATGCGCACCGATCGGCGTGGAGGCGCGAGGAAGCCCCCCAACAGCCCAAAGAACCTAAGCAGCCCAAGACGCCGAAGGATCCCCAGCCCGACCCCAAGCAGCCGGGGCAGCCAGAGATGCCCAAGGATCCGAAAAAACCGAAGACGCCTCAACCGCCTAAGGAAGGCGACGACGGAGATCCGGATATCCATCTGTCGGCGGGCCGAACATCCAAAGCTGTCGGAGGCCTGTGGGTATCCGGCAGCTTTGCGTTTCGGTGGCTGTCCGGATAGGGACTCCTATTTTTGCATCCCTACGACCGCCTGCCGAGCCGTAATAGATCAGTAGAAGAGAAGAAATGAAAGTCATCTACAACCGTTTCCTGCCCTTCCCGGGATTTGAGGCCATCAATCTCTGCGGACGCATCTTTGCCCGCCGCGAATGCCGACCCGTCTCCCGCCACACCCTCCGCCACGAGGCCATTCATACGGCCCAAATGCGCGAAACGGCCTACCTCGGGTTCTATCTGATCTACGCCGCCGAATGGCTTTACCACCTGATCCGCCTCCGCAGCCGCATGCAGGCCTACTTCGCCATCCGTTTCGAGCGCGAGGCCTACCGCTATCAGGGCGATCCAAACTACCTCCTTCACCGTCGCCCCTATGCTTGGTGCCGCATCCAAGCGAAAAAACGAAGGCCGCGGGAGCCTTAGTCGCCAGGGAATCGCCGACCGCGGACACAAAAAAATCACCCGGCCTTACTCCGTTAGGGAAGTAAAGCCGGGCAACTTATCTCTTTGTTATTTAATGGTGGAGCATAGCGTTCCCCTTGGCTGCGTGCGTCGAAGGGTATCAAAGTGGGAAAAACGTAGTATCCATGGGGTTTCTTGAGGGGTTTGCGAGGGGCAGAAAAGACTTAGAAAGACTGCAGGATGTGGGCTGGATGTAGCCTTGGCGTGGCTGTGGCGTGGCAGGATTCCAGAGCGGCGGGAAGAGTGGGCGGTCATAGCAGGTTGAACTTATTCATTTCCTTCTTCTTCAAATCGTCCACAATAGCCACGTAAGGCTTCATGGCTTCGTAGCTTGCATGCCCCGTCCAGCGGATGATAACCTCGACCGGGATACCTAGCTGCAAGGCTGTAACCACAAACGTGCGACGGGCACAGTGTGTGGTAAGAAGTTGCCATTTGGGGTAGTATTCGTCAATGCGCCGATCCCCCTTGAAATAGACGATGCGCGTCGGCTCATCCAGGCCGGCCATTTGCCCGAGTTCCTTCAGGTAGTCGTTCATCTTTTGATTGCTGATCACCGGTAGCGCCAGATTGCCGCGAAAACGCTTGCCGTGATACTTGTCGATGATCGCCTGTGCGTGTCGGTTAAGCTCGATCTTAATGCCGTCTGACGTCTTTTGTGTCACGACCAGTATGAAGCCATCCTTCACGTCTTCGACCTTGAGAGCCGCCGCATCAGAATAGCGCAGGGAGGTGTAGCAACAGAAGAGAAACACGTCGCGCGTTTGTTCGAGGTACTTCTTGCCGGCTGGGATCTCACATGCTCGCAGTCGTTCCAGTTCGGAGAGTGTGAGGTAGATAATCTCTTTAGAGTTCCCGTCTGTCCCCTTTAGGCGAGGCTTGAACGTCTGATGCACATTCCCGGCATAGTACCCCTTCTTTGCGGCCCACGAAAGGAACCACCGGACGAAGGCGTAATCTTTGGCCACGGTGGTGTTGCGCATGCCGCGTCGAAGTAGGCGGCTGACGAACTGTTGCAAGTGATCCTCTGTGAGATCATTGATGTAGCGCGGAGGACGGCTCGCTAAGAGGTGCCGCCCGACGGTCTGTATCTTTTTCAGTGTGGATGGCGTCCAACTGTTTTGCACGCTTACCGTACGGATATATTCCTCGTAGAGGTCTGCAATGCATGGAGCTTCTTCGGTTGCTGGGCGCGCGCGTCCGGAGAGCTCAAGGAAGAGCGTCTTAAACTCCGCCTGTGTGGGTGTGCGCTTTTCGATGTATTCGTACCGGTTGAACACCTCTTTGACGACGGCCGTGTATTCATCGATAGCGCGGTTTGCCGTTTCGTCGGTATGCGCGCGGCGGGCGTCCTTATCCCAGTCGGAGGGATTGACGGTGATCCCCGTCTCGACATCAACAGGCCCCACGCCGAAGATGTGCACCCGCATACGCAGACTCACCTTGTCGGAGTCTGCGGCCGGCTTCGATCGTAGCAAGAAGCGAATACTATACCTGATAAGCATGACACTTTGTTCGTTTACGGCACATCTGCCGGTGGGTTGTCAATTTTGGAGCACCTACTTTTGCCGGCGTCAACAGTCATACAACAAGTCTCTATGAACGTTTTCAAACGCATAT
>CALHPT010000348.1 GCA_938036405.1 uncultured Tannerella sp. | reverse complement strand
TGCTGCTTCGTCCACAGAGGTTTCAGACCTGTCTTTTTCGCTGTTAGGTTCATACGTAGATCACAGAGTGAGTCTGATAATTCTCCCACGCAATGATTGGACGATAGATGCCAAGTCCAGGGATATGCAGTACGGGCGATTTTAGAGCCTCTTCTGGTGCGCGGACATTGGTGTAATACTCACCGTACACCTCGAGCAAATTCCCGTTACTGTCTCTTTTTAATACGTGGCGGCTGCTATTAGAGTGATCAAAACGGCCGGTGATGGGTATCGAGCGCGTTGCACCCTCCACCCATTCGCCGTTTTCGACACGACCATCGACGCTGACAATAACCTCAGCGGCATGCGAAAGCGGACGTCTGGCTACCATGTCTTTGGACTTCTGCCACGCGGAACAAACGCCCCACCTAACCGGGTAGCTTTTTCGCTTTCTCCATTTTCACGGTACAACTCGCTGGCCTTATTCCGGTACCATACCCGGTCATAAGACATGGAAAGTTTGTACTCTGTGAAATTTGGTAAGCCGCCAATCATAGCGTAGACATCAGCCACGGCCAAGCGCACCGCGCGGCGCGACTCAGCCGTATAGTCTGCGTCTCCGTCCAACCCGCGGTCGGTAAGCACGACAGGGAGGAAATCCCCCCCGTCGGCTACGCCCGGATAAGCTAGAATGGCGTCTTTGATCGTTTTCATTTCGCTATCTGTGTTCGGCTTGTGTTACTCCTCGATGGTAAGCGATTCAGGCTTCACCGTTTCTCCTAGCAGCATTGCCGGGACATTGTCCGTACCTTCCGTGTCGTCATTCCAGGTTGTTCCGTCGGCTTTCAGAATAAAAAGTCCCTCGGGGTCGTTGATCACAGGCATGGCGTTGGCTTCAGCCTTTGTCCACTCCTTCACCGGCTCCGGCTCCGACCACTTGGATACCAAAACAAAGTCTTTCTTCACCATCAGTGCATTTTGACGCATAGAGGCCAGCGTCTCAGAGGCGATCGGACCGTGCTGAATATCGCCCACTCTCAGGTCCTCCAGGAGTGCGATGCGCTTACGTTCCCACGGGCAAACGGTCTTGCGTTCGTGTGCGGCATTCTCTATCCTCACGGCAGGTCTAACGAGCTTAATCTCGACGGGGAACTCTTGATCTGCGAGATAGTTGTTGATCACCTTGAAAGAGGGCGCGAGCTTGCCGGATTGGTTCAGCCAACCCTTCAAGGCCTCAATCGTAGACTTCTGTTTTCTCAAAAGCGAGAAATCGTCAGCGCGCATCACTACGTATCGAATACTGCGGCCCTTTTGGAAGGCCATATCGACAGCGTCTGCGATGTCCTGCAAGCCGTCCGCTGTGTTCGCGTTCGACCAGTCGGCTGTGCTTACGCGGCGATTCTCGTTGGGCATACCACAGCCAACGAATGCCGTGGTTATGATGCCGTTGTTGTTGGTCGGATTCAGCATGAACCCACCACGCGAGAGCAGCTGCAAGGCCATCCATTCAATGCGACCTCTGACGCCATTATAGGCTCGATCCGTATCCTTGAATGCGAGATCAAGCAAAGATCGCAACCGGGCGTCGTTTCGGACGTCCGATTGAAGTCGGATATATTCGTTCAGATCCGACTCGTTCATGGAGAACTTCATCGAGATCTTCGGAATGTCGCCAGACAGCTTCCGAATCACCTCCCGACTCTTTTCTGGCGAGGGCGAATCGAAGCTGATCACGTCTGCAATTACGGGGACACCTTGTTCTCCGACGAGTGTTTTCCAGGTCAAGGTGCTGACTTCTTTGATTCCAAAGAAGTTCGGGAAAAACATGGGGATTGGATTGGATCTCAATCGTCCCTCGAGGTTGGCTTGGTTTACCAACGATAAAATACTTCTTTCCATTGTTGTTGTTAGTCGTTACTGATTACACAAAGCGAATGCGCGTGCGTTCCTTCAAGGCCTTGTCGAGCGGAAACAGCATCGAAGCCTCGGTCACAGTCCCCCTCACAAGCAGCCCACAGCTCTGGTTAGCAACCGTGAGATTCACCTTGTTCTTTGTCAAAAAGACTTCGCTCTCCTTGTCTCCGTACTTAGGCACGGCGTTGCCGGCAGCCTGTTTGTCCTTAGCGAGCACAAGCACATCCCCCTTTGCGGCGGCGCCAATAGTGTCGGCCAGCGTGATGGTGTCAAACTTGGGGTCGCTTTTGTCGATATCCTTGATCACATCGGAGGCCTTATCAAAGGCGCCTCCGAGGGTTACGGCGTCACCAACGGCGAAGAAGTGTTTCTTTTCCACCTTGTACTTGGCTGCCGAGGCGGCTTCATAGACGCGCGCCGTCTTTACCACATGGTAGAAGCCTGTGGCGGGATCTTTCACCACCGGGGTGATCGGCGGCAATTCATCGGCCAGACCGTTAGAGAATACGGCTGTTCTGAGCTCGCTGCGGTCAATCGTTCCGCCTCCTACTACGTCTTCCAGCTCCTTCACGATGCCGGGCTTGTACTGAAATTCTCGCTCTTGACTTAAAAATGGCATAATGTCTTACTGTTAGAATGTTAGTTGTGATTCGTTTATTCGGAGCCCGTATTAAAAGCTGCCGTACCTTTTTCAGAGCTCTGATCCATGGTCTGATTCATGAAGTTTGCCCAGTCTTCGGCCGTGCGCGCTGTGCTTTCTGCGGGCATGGATCGCATACCGCCAGAGGCCACGTTCTGATTGATCGCTTCTTGCCGGATGGCTGTAAGTTCATCTCCGAGCGTCTTCACTTGCTCTTCGATCGAAGCATCTGCGGCGGTGTTGATTCGTGACACCCACGATTCCGGCAAACCGGCTTTTTGAATGGCCGCCTTTGCCTCGGAAAGGCGTGCAGCGTTGGCCGCTTCGGCTTCTGACTTGGCGATCTTCGACCGGATCTCTTGCAGCTGCTTATTCAGTTCTGCCAGTTCTGCGTTGTCTCCGGTTGGGGCTGTGTTTCCGAATGGTTTCTGCGGGATGGGCTGCGTGGGGTCCGGCGCGATGGGCTTGCCATCTTTCAAGCCGTGCGCCTTTTCGTAATCCGCGATGGCAGTCTTACGCGCCTCGCTCGATGCCTTCTCTGTGGCTGCTTTCCCGGCCTCTTCGATGGCTGGGAGCATGTGTTCTTTGAAGGCCTTTACGGCGGATGCGACGCCGTCCACGGCGCTCACACCAAAAGCCTTCTGCACTCTTTCGGTGTGGCTCTCGCTTACGCCTTGCTCTTTGAGTGCTTTCTTGATTGCTTCTACAATTGTCATTTGTTGGGTGTTTGTTGTTGCTGAAGAAATGGTATAGTGTGCGTTGTACTTAGGCCCTCCCAGGCCCGTGTGCTGTTGTTTAGTTGTTTGATTGGTGCAAACGTAGGTGTACCAACTTTGTAAGCACCAAAAAACAAAGGTCTCTGTGCTGTATTTTTCTTGCCTCCCCGATCTTTATCGGATACTTGCAGCCCCAAACAGCTCGCCGCCCATGTTGGTGGAGGAGTTACGGAGCCGTTCGGGATAACCCGGGCGGCTCTTGCTTTATAAGCACGTAGAGTGATCGAAGCGGCTTTCGGCTGTTCTCGGACGCTCTTTTTTAGGCGGTTTCTTATTTGCAGACGAAATCCTTTTCACAGCGTAAGGGTGCTTGCATGGCGCTTCAATCCATCATTTGCACACCGAATCTTATTTGCAGACCAACTCCCGGGCTACCATTCCGAGGGAATCCTCGAGATGGTTCGCCCCGCGACGCTACCTTTGTCCAAATTAAACAGCATCCAACTATGAGCAAAGAAGAATTGATCAAGCAATGCCTTTACTACAATGGCGAATCCGAATGCCCTGTAGGAACGATCAGCGGCTTTTGGCTGTGGGAAAAGTGCTGGGTGGAATATGAATTGACCGGCATAGACAATACCCCCTACAGGTACCCTCGTGTATGCAACGGCGCAGTTGCTACGCCTATCCCCGATGGTGTAAAGACGCCTACCCGGTTGTTAACTATTCTATTCCAGCATTACCTAGCAAGCCACAGAGTACTCCCGGGGAAAGAGTCGGAAATGGACCACAAAGACGAGTTCTTCCGCTATCTGTATCGATACTACTGCAAATCAAAGAAGGTCGCAATCAATGACGATCAATTCGTTACTGTCGTAAGGGCGCACCAAAGACCGAGCCGATACGAGTTTAAGCCTTGACCCTCGCGGAAGAATAACCTCACTCTCCGGCTTGTTGTGTGTGACAAAGGCGTGCGCACCTTTTTTGGCTCTGATGTTGATTCTCACATTACGGGCCTCACTAAATACATTCCATCCTTCTACGCAGCTTGTTGACTTAAATCCCGGGTCAGATAAGACTGTTCCAGCCTTGCTGTTCAAGTAATCCACGATCTCACTTGTAGACCTGCTATTGCAGCCAAGGAATTGGATGTACGCATCATCCTCATATCTATAAAGGAGGGCTCCTTTGGGGAGTGTATTATCCTCTATTATTACGTCCAACGTCCTTACCGTTCTCCGGTTATCCCCCTTAAGAGGAACGCCTTTTCTGAGGTCTTTGTTTATGTAGCTTGAGTTCCATGTCTGGATATATCCGAGTGGGTGCCCTCTGCGGCGTTCACGCCTCCAAACCTGTACATACTGTTCCTCTGTTATTCGCACGTTCGATATAGCTTTCGCGTAATCATCCCAAGTCCAATGCGGATAAAGCCGGTTTAGCTCCCTTCTTTCCTCCCACGCCTTCTTCACCTCGACCTTATGGCGAAGGCGAGCCATCAGAGCGTCCACCTCAGAGGGATCAGCGCCGGCCGCTATTCGACCGCTCACTTTGCCTCCAAGGAACGCAATGGAAGGCACATCGGAGAAATCTTCTGCAATAGCGTCGAGAGCTACACCGTGGCGGTTGGTGGATACGCGCGTATTCCATCGCTTTTGTATGTCCGCCTTTTGCGCCTCGGTCTTTTCCGGGCGTGCAGGTTTGGTGGGCGCACCTCCATCCGACGTGTTTGCGGCGGTCTCTTTATCGAAGAAGGGCACGTTGTGTTGGTAGGCGTAAGAAGTGCGGTAGGAGGGATGCTGTTCGACGTACTCGAGAGCGCCAGCAGGCATATCACGCAGTACGCGGCCGTCCGGCATGCGACCGGTGATCAGATAGTCCGTGAACTCCTCCCCGCTGAGCATGACCGGCGTAGCGTGACAAATGCAGAACGGATGCCAAGGCAGGAACTTGAAGCCTTTCGGGTACGTGCCTTTCATGGCGTCACACACAGGGCACGGTAAGGCGGATGTGCGGGAACGCTCCACCTTCACCCCCAGCACAAAATCTAATGACTGCCAGCGTTGATGGTCGGCCTCATGGTAGGCGATATTCGTTTCCGTGGCTCCCACACGCAGGGCATTCATGTAGCTCGATCTGTACACACCACGCCCGGGGTGATAGTCTTTCATGGGATGCGACATGACCAGCTTACCCTCTGCGTTACGCACACGGCGGAAACGCTTGTCTGGCTCTTTGAGGATGTAGCGTATATCCTGCGAAAGAAGTGCAGCCGGGCGCCCCTCTGCGACACCGGATGCGAGATAGAACTCCATGTTTTCGCGTGCTCCATCAACCACACTCCAGATGCGATCTGAGAGATTCATTCCCGCATGCTTACGCTGCATGAAGGCGCGTAGCCCCTCGGCGTTGCGGGTAAACATGCCGCGGCGAAAAGTTTCCGAGAGAGGGATGTCGGCAATGAAGTCCCGGATCATCTCGTCAACCTTTCGATTCGAGTCCTCCCACGCCGCACGGGTATTGGCGTCTATGTTGGCAAGCAGGTCGGCGTGCAACTGATCGAGCAGCTTCTCAATGCGCTTTTCGGCCACGCGGTTATGTAGCCACACGTCTGGCGGATGGACAGTGCCCGGCTCGGCTTTTGACGTCCATCGCTCAAGCAGTGTGGCGGCTTCGCGTGCAAAGCGATCAAAGATTCGTTTGATGTCTTCTTGCTGAGCTGCGAGTCGGAGTATGTGTTTGCGGTCAGAGAAATGCACGGGGAAGGAGGTTCTAAAGCAAGCGGGGCGCCCCTACGCGTAAAGAAGGAGCGCCCCCGTGCTGAATGGTTAGGAGACGGCCGTAATCTGATTCAGCTCCACCCAATACGGATGCCCGTTTTTGTGGTAGCTGATCTGCCGTTTGGCAAAGTCGACGGCCGTCACGGTGACCTTTTGGCCATTCATCAGCCGCGCCTCGGAATGGCGGGTGAAGGCCAGTGCGTCGAAGGCCTCCGCGGTGAGGGGCAGCGGCCCCTGCTTCAAATCAGGCATAGGCTTGACCTCTGGGGCACCCGGCGCGGCTGGCCGAATAGACGGAATAACCGGCGGTTCGATCGGCGTGGGGTTCTGCGGCGGGATGGGGCGGGCTTTGCGCTCGAAGTCGGGCGTGTAGGTCACGTTCGGATCGCCGCCGGCCATGTAAAGGGCCACCTGCCGACCGATGGTGGTCATCTTTTCGCAGTAATACTTCTTGCGGGCGCTGTGGATGTCCGTGATCCCGAGGGCGCGGTAACGCTTCACGATGGCCTTCTCATAGTCGAACTTCAAGTCATCAATGCCTTCGCCCCTCTCGAGTGCACGCTGCGCGTCGGAGCTGAAGAGGGTACCCCAAACGACGGGCGTGCCCTCGATTTTGTCGATCACCTCCGAGGGGCTGTCTGTCTTGAGGTTCACGCGCCAAAGCGGCTTCTGGATGAGCTGCAATTTGGCCCGGGCAAAGTCTGCGTGGCTGGTATAGTTGGCATACGGATCGAGGCTGCCCTCTACCTCGTCCTTTCCAAAGCGCCCGTCTTGCCCACGGCGTGCCTTGATGTTGCAGTAATTGTAGTCGCCGACGGGCTTCATGCCTGCGCCGGTGTCCAGCACGTCCATGGCGATCAGCAGCTGGCGCATGGCGTCGCTGAGTGTGTTGTCTGCCTCGTAGTAGGCGCGGTCGCTGGCTTTGATGAATGCCGGCCGAGTATTGGCTCCAAAGGCGCCCTTGACGGGTTGCCCCCGGTAGCTGTAGGGGACATAAGTCGGGGTAAACTCCGGCGGGATGGTGGTTTTCTTATCCATTGTTGAGATGTTGAGTTGTTATCGGTTGTTGATGGTGCTGTCGGCCTTGTCGCGGAGGATGTCTCGGAGGTTGTCTTTACCGATGGCCTCGACGAGGGTCTGGATGGCGCGATTCATATTCTTGCGCTCCTTATCCTCGGCGCGTTCGCGGATGCTCATAAACTCGATCACGCAGAGGAAGATGCTCATCAGGCAGGTGACCACCGGGAAGCCCACGATGGGGTGCAGCCGCATGAGCACCAAGAGATGGGAGTAGTGGATCATCAGGTCGATCATGGCGGCGATGATGACGCCGCCCTCGTAGACCATGAACTTGCCCACGGTGCGCGAGAGTCCGTAGGAGGTGCAGAGCCGGCCGGCCTGCTTGGCCTTGTGCACACCGCTGGCGAGGTCGATCATCATGGCCAGCAGGACGAATAGGGCACATACGCAGGCAATGGCCAGCATGGGGCGTGTGCCCTCTAAGAGTACTTCCATTTGTTTGTTGTTAGTTGAATTGTTGAGTCGGTTTAGTTGTTGAGATGTAGAACGACTAAACAATTCAACAAACCAACGACTAAACAATTCAACCGGGCAAAGCCCCCCTCAACGAATAAACCGCACGATGAGCCACGCGGCCATGCCGAGCACGAGAGCCAGGAAGGCGTATCCGCCGCCCATCAGCGCCCGGTGGTACCACCGGAAGGGTCGCTCGACAGTGATGTACTCGGTGCGGACACGGTCGGTCATCTCGCGGATCGTGCGGTCGCGCAGGGCGATCTCTTGGCGGAGGCTGTCTTCGTGGCATTGCACATCGAGCAGCGCACCGCGGTAGCCCGTATCGGTCAGGACGTCCGTCAGCGTCACGTGCGGCACGATGCGCGCGCCGGGCATGGAGATAAGTCGTGTGAGGGCAACGCGCCCCGACTGGCATTCCAGGTAGGCGCGGATCAGGGCCGAATCGGGTTCGATGACCACGAGCGTATCGCGCACCGTCTCCGTCACCTCCTGCCGCGTCACCTCGCGTTCTGCCGGCACACGGTAGACGTGACAGCTGGCCGTCAGCAGCATCAGCGCCATCGGCGCTATCCATCGATTCATGATTTGTTCGTTGTTCGCTCTCTCACAGGAAAGGCCGCCCCCACCCCTCAGGCCCAGCCCGCTGCCGGGAAAGGCCCGGGGGCCACATCCGGCTCTTGGTTGTTTGTCGTTAGTTGTTGGTTGGTTTGTTTGTCTGTTTAGGTGTTGGTTTGTTTATCTGTTTAGGCGTTGAGGGGTGAAACGAGGGTCGCCGCGGACCTAAAAACCGATTGGAAGCCCGCAGCGAGGGTCATTTCGGGCTAAAAACTGATTTGGAGCCCGCGGCGACCCTCGGATTGGGCCAAAAACAGGATTTAAGCCCGCGGCGAGGGTCATTTCGGGCTAAAAACGGAATTGAAGCCCGCGGCGAGGGTCATTTCGGGCTAAAAACCGAATTGAAGCCTGCGGCGACCCTCGTTTTGGGCTAAAAACCGATTTGCAGCCCGCGGCGACCCTCATTTTGGGCCAAAAACAGGATTTAGGTGCGCGGCGACCCTCGGATTGGGCTAAAAACAGGATTTAGGTCCCGGGCGACCCTCATTTCACACCTCAACGC
>CALHPT010000347.1 GCA_938036405.1 uncultured Tannerella sp. | reverse complement strand
ACCCACTATGGTAAACATCCTAAACACAATCCGCCTCGGTCGAGGCGTCCGCCTGTTTGGACTGGCCTTCATCCCCCTACTGTCGTTCGTCTCTCTGTTTGCGCAACAGGGTGGCACGGGCGTCTGTCAGGGCGGCGTCACTGACGCAGAGACACACAGGGCGCTCGAGGGCGTATTGGTGCGCGATGCCAGCGGCTATCATGGTGCCGTGACCGATGCCGAGGGGCGTTATACCGTTGCCCTACCGGCCGGACGATACAAGCTGACCTTTTCTTGCTTGGGCTACACTTCGCAAACACTGACGGTAACGGTCGGCCGAGCAGGCACAACGCCACTCAACGTAGCGCTGCGACCAGACGACAGTCAGCTGTCCGAAGTCGTCGTGACCAGCAAGAGCGCGGCGCAGCGCTTGCGTGAAGCACCGTCGGCCGTGACCGTGGTCGATGCCTCTGCTCTGCGCTATCATATGGCAACGCTCAACGAGGTGCTCGACAAGACGGCCGGCGTGCACGTAGCGCGACAGGGCGGCATGGGCAGCATGGCGCGTATCCTGGTGCAGGGCCTCGACGGTAAGCGCATCGGCGTCTTCGTCAACGGTGTACCCATGGGGAGTTCGGAGGAGTTTTCACTCGGATCCATCCCGCCCGACATGGTGCGGGAGGTGGAGATCTACAAAGGCATCGTGCCGGCTTACTTGGGGGGCGACGGACTGGGTGGGGCGGTAAACATCATCCTCAAAGACTTCCAAAACGATCACCTCGAGGCCGCGTATGGCATCGGGTCCTACCACACGCACACGGCCAACTTCCAAGCCAAGAAATACCTGCCCACGGCTGGTCTGGCTGTCCGCGCGGGCGGCTCATTCGACTACTCCAAAAACGACTACACCTTCAATTCCCCCTTCGAACCTGGGCGCATCATCCGCCGCGATCACGACGCCTATCGACGCATAGCCGCTGAGGTGGGCGTCGCTTTTACCCGCCTGCCGCTCGACCACGCAGAGCTGTCCGTTGGCTATGAAAACCTCTACGACGAGATTCAAGGCGGACTGATGAACGTGCAGAACAATATCCGGCACGCCTTCTCGCGCTACAATTCCCTCAACATCTCCCAGGCGCTATCCAAGCGACTCGCTGACGGCCGATTCTCGATCCTACTCAACGCTTCGCAGGGCTTCGCTGTGGCCAATCAGGTGGACACTTCGCATTACAGCTACGACTTCCTCGGCAATCGCTTCCTTAGCTCCTCTGTGCAAGGCGAGGTGGGTTCGCTGCCGAACGATTCCCGCGATCGATACACGAACTTACAGGAGCGACTCAACGCCAACTATCGTTTCAACGAAGTCCACGCCCTGAACGCCAACATCACCCACCGATACAACCGCAAACTACCCAAGGACGACTTGGCCGACAGCTATTCGCGCTTCCCCACCGGCGGCTACCCCAGCCAGCTACATGCAATCGTGGCCGGCCTGACGTACGAGTTGCATCTGGCCGGTGGACGCTGGGTCAATGAGGCGGGGATTAAGCTGTTCTATTACCGATCGGAGGTCATGCCGTCGCCTGAGCGCGTGGTGCTACAAGAGAAGTTGACGGCCGCCAAGAATGCTCAGGCGGCACCGGGATGGAGTGAGGCCATCGCCTGGCACCCCAGCGAAGCACTGACCGTGAAAGCCTCCGTGCAATCGCTGCGCAGAATGCCCACAGCCGACGAGATGTTTGGCAACGGTGTGTTGATCTATCCCTCCTATATGCTCCGCCCCGAACAGAGCCTGAACATGAACCTCGGGGCCGGATGGATCGTCCGTTCCGGGCGCTATCCGCACGCCCGCATCGAGGTCAATGCTTTCTACATGCATCTCACGGACATGATCAAAATGATGTACGGCACCATGTATATGGCTTACGAAAACATCGGCCGGGCACGTATCACGGGCGTGGAGGGCAGCGTGGATGCCGGCCTCTTCCCGTGGCTCGACGTGAGGGGCAACGTGTCCTGGCAGGATGCACGCGATACGCGCCGCGACGCCGTCGGTGGCGGGTCCAACTTCCACTACAACTACCGCATCCCCAACACGCCCTACTTCTTCGGCAACTGCGACATCAACCTGCACGCCGACCACCTGTTGGGCCGCAGATCGCATTCGGCCCTGACCCTCGGCTTTGAGTTCACGCACCGATTCAATTACAACTGGGAGGCTCCCGGCGATCGCAGCTCGATGGAGATCCCTTCGAAATACGAAGTGAACGTGGGCCTGCACCACGCCTTCACTCCTCAGTGGCAGCTCGGCCTGGAGGTGCGCAACCTCTTCGACCGCGAGAACTGGGGCGAATACCGTTACCCCTTAGAGAAGCGCACCCTGCACTTCAAAGTCAAATACACGCTTAACAAACTTAATACGATCAAGGAATGAAAAAGAGCAATTTGTACGGCCTGCTGCCCACCGTGGCGGCAGCCTTGGCCCTGATGTTATCCACATCATGCGGCGAGAACGACACCCCAACGCCAAAGCCCGAACCCAAGCCCGGACCGAACCCAACGCCGGAAGAAGCGGTGCACCATTATGCCTTCGCGGCAAACGTGGACAATGCGTTTTACATCACCACCTTCGAAGACTTCAAGGAGGGCCTGAAGACCGACTTCAAAGGCGCCATCAAGCTGGCGTCCGGACACCTCTTCATTGAAAAGTTTGGCGACTACGTCTACATGCAGTCCGGCTCCATGTATGGACAGGGCGGCGAGCAGACGCTCTATAAGTACGCCCTGAGCAAGACGGGCCGCCTCTCGGAAAAACCCGTGGCGCAGCTGGCCTTCCCCGGATCGCCCAACGTGGTGGAGATCATCTTCGCCAGCGAGACGAAGGCTTACGCCGTGACCACCGGTAGCCGCGGACAGCTCATCGTCATCAACCCCTCCACCATGACGGTCGTCAAGGAGATCGACCTCTCCGCGTACGCCGAGGGCGACAACGACCCAGACGGTGGCAATGGCATTGTGCGCGACGGCAAACTGTTCCTCCCCCTCAACCAAGCCAAATCGATGCAGGAGATCCTGCCCACAGCGGCACAAATAGCCGTCATCGACGTGGCCACGGACCGCGTGGAGAAGGTGATCAAGGACGAGCGCGCTACGAGCCTCGGCATGGTGGGCCACACCTGTCCCGTGACGGACGAAGCGGGCAACATCTACTTCTACACCGGCCCCCGGTCAGCCATGATGGCGCAGTTCATGCCCGGGAAGGGTTACAAGGACGGCCTGCTGCGTATCAAGAAGGGCGAGACCGACTTCGACAAGGATTTCTACATGAGCCTGCAGACCGCTAACGGCGGCGAAGTGGGATCGTACGGCTTGTATATGACCTACGGCGGCAACGGCAAGATCTACCTCATGCTCTACAAGCCGAGCCTCGTGACCGAGAAGGACGATCCGAACATGACCAAGAACCGCAGCTTCGTGCCCTACGAGGTGGACGTACGCGCCAAGACGGGCCGCGTGCTGCCCATGCCCGCCACCACGGCTTGGACCTCCAGCGCCATCATCCGCGTAGGCAACGCCATCTACTTTGGCGAGCAGACCAGCGAGGGCATCGGCTTCTATCGCTACGACATGACCACCGGCAAAGGCAGCAACAAACCCACCGTAGAGACCCCCTCGGGCGCCTACAAGGTGATCGCACTCTAAGAGATCGGAGGCACACAGACAATGACACGCATACAAAAGATCATCACGCTCTGGGGGCTGGTGCTGGCGGGATTCTTGGCGCACAACATAGCCGACCTGCTGCCCATCTTCTGGGCCGTGGACGTAGCCGTGGAGCATGCCGAAGAGGCGCCCGTGGGCATGATGGCCTTCATGGCTATCATCACCTACACGCTGCCCGCTGTGGGTATCGCCACAACGATGTACGGCCGTGGCCGTGGCGCGGCGCTCGTGAACCTCATCATAGCCGCCGTCATGGCGCTCTTCAATGTCCTGCACGATGGCGGCGAACTCATCATGGCCTTCAACCCGGTGCAGGTGTTCGTTCTGCCGTTCGTGCTCTGCTTCAGCATCCTCTTGGCCGTGGAGGCGTTCAAATGGTATAAAGAAATGGGCGCGGAGTGACGACGCCTCAGCTGCGACACCCGTCTCAAGGCTAACCTCAAGACCCTGTTCCCACTCTGGCGGGAGCAGGGTCTTTGCTTTCCGCACGTACAAGACCCAAAATCGATATTGCTTTTGAAGCAAACCCGACCTCCGATTGGAGCCAAACCAGGTGGTTTGAAGCAAACCCGACCCCGATTGGGGCCAAATCAGGTGGTTTGAAGCAAACCCGACCCCGATTGGAGCCAAACCAGGTGGTTTGAAGCAAAACCGCCCTCCGATTGGGGCCAAACCAGGTGGTTTGAAGCAAAACCCGACCCCGATTTAGGCCAAACCAGGTGGTTTGAAGCAAAACCCGACCCCGATTGGAGCCAAACCAGGTGGTTTGAA
>CALHPT010000346.1 GCA_938036405.1 uncultured Tannerella sp. | reverse complement strand
CGGCTCGTTGTAGGAGGCCATTCTAGCTCCGACCAGTTCGCCACCGTCGCCAGAAAGCATTTTCCCGCACGCTGTGAGCAGCCATGCCGCCACGCCCATGATCGCTATCTTCTTTATCATCGTCTCTATGTGTCTATATTCTCTGTCTTACAAAATTCTGATGCTCTTGTGCCTGTTTCGCCCCCCTTTGGGCAGGTTCAACTGCAGGCGATAGGTGACAACGGCTTCGTGACTGCCGAAGGTCGTTCGGGAAAGCGCCGAAAAGGGATATTCATACGCGTAACTGACGCGAAAGCCGGCAATGTCGGCGCCCAAGTAGAGGATGCCATTTGTCGTACCGCTGTCCGTGACACGCACGCCGAGCCCCCCGTTGAACATCTTCTTATAAATGGCTCTGAGGGTCACGTCGCCGACAGACATGTGCAGATCAGACCGCACCAGCAGCGACGGACGCAATTCCACCAACGGGTTGCGCAGAGTGATATTGTATCCAGCCATCAAATTGTATTCGCGCATCACCTTACGCCCGAAGTTATCGTTCAGCTCCAGCGTGGGGGCCGTGAGATGGGTCGAGGCCAGGCCGATGTAGTATCTGTCGGTGGAGTACATCACTCCGGCAGCCAGGTCGAGGCCTTTGGCGGTGAGATCTTCTTTGGGAATGGCGTCGTCGTCGGAAGCGTGATCATTGCTACCGTCCGTGCCCTCGGGTACGGGACGCGCTTTGGAGCCTTGATAGGTGCTATTAATCATGCCCACTTGCAGGCCAATGCTGAGTGTGCCCTTGCCGAAGCGTCGCTTGTGGGCCAGCTGCGCGGCGGCATACATATCTTTATAGAGGGTGCTTTTGTCGTCGTTGAAAAGGATGACGCCGACGCCGTTTTGCGTCTCTCGAAAGCGATAAGGCATATCGGCAGCTACGAAGATGGACTTGGGTGCGCCCTCGTCCAGCCCCAGCCATTGCAGGCGATAGAGGGCCGTGACCTTGATCTCGCTTTGCATCCCGACGGCAGCAGGATTGTAGGCCGTCATGGCCGTGAAATAATGGTTCAGCGGGGCATCCGTCTGCGCCACGACGACCGTCGCACACAAAAGGCAGCCGAGCCATACTGTCCAAAACCGATAATCCTTCATTCTCTACTTACACACGGAGGGGGGGAGATATGCGTGTAATACAACTCGCTCAGGCGGGTAAAATTGTGTCCCGCGGGACGAAAAAAGAGCTGCAAGCGCGCATTGGCCTTGCAGCTCCATCATTTTCTTTCGGTTTCAATACTCCTCTTCGTTGAAGAAGAAATCTTCCTTGCTGGGGTAATCCGGCCATATGTCCTCTATGCTTTCGTAGACCTCGCCTTCGTCCTCCATTTCTTGCAGGTTCTCAATCACCTCGAGTGGGGCGCCGGAACGCTGCGCATAGTCGATCAATTCGTCCTTGGAGGCAGGCCAAGGGGCATCTTCCAGTTTGGAAGCTAACTCTAATGTCCAATACATGAAGTTTCCTTTTTTACACTGTTTGAGATTGTCTTATTTCCTGTCCACGCAGAGGCGAAGTGCCTCATGCAAAAGGCGCGCAAAAGTAGACTTAATATAATCACTTGCAAGCCCCAAAAGAGGAATGGAAATCTGCGCATGGAGGTAAAATAACCCTGTCATTCTGCCATCATGTCGCATGACGAAGCCAAAATGACCATTGAGACGCCATCATGCCGCATGACGAGGCCAAAATGGCCATTGAGACGCCATCCCGCCACGGGACGAGGCCAAAATGGCCATTGAGACACCGTCCCGCCACGGGACGAGAAAGGCAATCGACGGTTGATCCCGCCGCCTCAGACGCCTTCCTTGCTGTCCCAGATGATTTCGTCGTCACCACATCGGACGCATTCGTTGCGGCCGATGACGAAGAGCAGATCCGAAAGGCGGTTCATGAAGATGAGGACGGGCTCCTCGACCTCAGCGCCGGTCTCGGTCAGCCGATAGATGCAGCGCTCGGCACGTCGGCAGACGGTGCGGCAAACGTGCGCCTGAGCCGAAGATCGGTTGCCGCCGGGCAACACGAAGGCGTTCAAGCGTGGCAGCTGGGCGTCGAGACGGTCGATGGCCGACTCGATGCGCTGGATGGCCTCGGGTGTAACGCGGCTCTCGATGCGGAAGTCGGTCTTGGTGGAGTCGGTGGCCAGATAGGAGCCGACGGTGAAGAGTTTGTGTTGCACGAAGCGGAGCGTGTCGAACGTCTCGGGGTCCTCCGTCTCGGCCATAAGCAGGCCGATGTGCGAATTAAGCTCGTCGATGGTGCCGTAGGCTTCGAGCCGCGGATGGGTTTTGGGCACGCGAAAGCCGCCCACGAGTGCGGTGGTGCCTTTGTCGCCACCGCCGGTGTAGATGATGCTTTTCTTCATTTCGTTTTGTTTTTTGAGAGGATGGTTGATGGGTGAATACACCCACCTATAATAATAGGTACGGGCGCGCCGATTCATTGCGCAGCGCGCGGCTGCATGATGGAGGGCGGGTTGAGGATGTTGGCCAAGTATTGCTCGACGTAGGGGAAGGCGGCGTCTTTCATCACCACACGGTGGTCGCGGTCGACGAGGTAGAGCGAGGGCAGCACACGCAGGATGTAGGTGTGATTGTTGGCGATCTCCAGATCACGGTCGTAGCCGTGCGTCCAGGCGGAAGGCATCTGCGGCAGGTACTGGCGCCACATGTCGGCCGCCATGTCCGGATAGATGGCCAAGACGGTCAGTCGACCGCGTTTCATCAGCTCGCTGACGATGGGCGAGGCGCTGATGGCGGCGGCCAGCTGGCGGCAGTTGCCACAGTCGAGGTTGTGGAAGAAGATGAGCACGAAGTCCGTCTTCAGCGCGTAGAGCGAACCCGTTCCACCGCTCGCAGTGGCATAATGGATGTCTGCGGCGGGTGTGCCCGGGCGGTTCCGCGCCGTCTCCTCAAGCATGGCCTGCACGCGGGCCTTGCGGTAGCGGTCGAGGCTGTCGGTGGCCATCATGTGTTGCAGCGTGGGGATGAAATACTCCTCGTTGCGCATGGGCGAGGCCGGATTGAAGAGGTACTGCTCCATTTTGGAGGTGAAGAAGGCGTACATGGCGCGGTTGGCCACAGCGCGGTCGAGCAGGTTGCGGATGCCGGCAGCGGCCACGTCGTACGAGACGTTGGGGAAGACGGCGTTGAAATAGTCCACAAAGGCATGTTCGGTGACGCCAGCGGCCGACCCCACGAAAGCCGTATCGCGGAAGTAGAAACCATCCCAGTAGTGCATGGCCAGGTAGGCGGCGCGAGCCTGAGGTTGGCGGTATTCAGCGGGGACGGCGGCGGGCGTGAAGGTGCGCGGAGCGTCGTCCGGTCGTTTTGTCGGGCTGCATCCGACGGTCAGCGCGGCGATGGCGCAGCATGCAGCAAGGAGTTGTCTTTTCATCTTTATCGTTGGTGAGTTATAGAGGCCTCTGCAGAGGCCCGGGAATATGGCTTGGTACTTCAGTGTCTTCGTTTGTTTGAGAACAGTCCCTCGACCGACAGGTAGCGTTCACCCGTATCGAGCCCAAAGGTCAGTACGCGTTTCGGAACACCGGATCCGGCCAGCACACGCTCCACAGCGGCCAGCGCAGCCCCGGTAGAGATGCCGCAAAGGATGCCCTCCTCACGCGCCAATCGGCGGGTAAAGCGGAAGGCGTCCGGCCCAGCAATGGCCGTCACACGGTCGACCACACTGCGGTCGAGCGTCTCGGGCACGAAGCCCGCGCCGATGCCTTGAATGGGATGTGCACCGGCACGTCCCTCGGTCAGCACGGGCGAATCGGCAGGCTCTACGCCCACGATCTGCACATTGGGGAAGGCGCGCTTCAGCTCACGCCCCACGCCACTGATGTGGCCGCCCGTACCGATGCCCGTGACGAGATAATCGATACCCTCGGGGAAGTCGTCTATGATCTCGCGCGCCGTCGTTCGGGCGTGCACCTCGGGGTTGGCACGGTTGACGAACTGGCGCGGCATCCATGCCCCGTCGATCTCGGTGAGCAACACTTTGGCACGCTCCAAGGCGCCCTTCATGCCCTTCTCGCGCGGCGTCAGCACCAGCTGAGCACCGTAGCTCTGCATCAGTCGCCGACGCTCCACGGACATGGATTCGGGCATGACAATAATCAGCCGATAACCCTTCACGGCGGTCACGAAAGCGAGTCCCACACCCGCGTTACCAGACGTAGCCTCGATCAGCGTAGTGCCCGGGCGGATCAGTCCTTGCTGCTCGGCATCCTCGATCATGGCCAGCGCAATACGGTCCTTGATGCTGCCCGCGGGGTTCTGTCGCTCCAGCTTCATCCACACCTCATGCTCGGGGAAGAGTCGCCCCAACCGAACGTGTGGCGTGCCCCCGATGAGGCTCAAAATGTTGTCTGCTTTCATCTTTAGATGGAGTAATTAATCGGCTCTTCGAAACCCTTCACGGTCTTGACCTTCACGTCGACCTTGTTGTACACGAGCGAATAGGGGATCACGCTATGCGTCAACCACGCACCGCCGCCAATGGTCGAATCGTGGCCGATGACGGTCGATCCGCCCAGGATGGTGGCACCGGAATAGATGACCACGTTGTCCTCCACCGTCGGGTGACGCTTGACCTCGGAAAGCTTCTTCTCCAGATAGATCGCACCGAGCGTGACGCCCTGATAGATCTTGACATTGTTGCCGATCTCGGTTGTCTCGCCGATGACGATGCCCGTGCCGTGATCCATGAAGAAGTTCTTGCCGATCGTGGCACCGGGATGAATATCGATGCCGACCTTGGAGTGGGCGTATTCGGAAAAAATGCGCGGGATAAGGGGCACGCCGAGCGTGTACAGCTCGTGAGCAATGCGGTGGATGCTGAGGGCGAAGAAGCCGGGATAGGCGATGATGACCTCTTCAATCGACTTGGCGGCGGGGTCGTTACGCAGGTAGCAGGCCGCGTCCTTGTAGAGTCGTTCGCGCACACCGCTAAGTCGGCTGAAGAAGGCTTCGGTCTTCTCTTCAGCCTCCGGATTACCGATCAGGCGAGCAATGTTGGCGTGCAACTTGATCGCCGCGTCCATCAGTCCGCTGCGCACGTTGATCATCTTCAGCTCGTCGCACACGGGGAACATCCACGTGAAGAGCGAGCGGGCGATCGCCTCCAGTTCGCTTTTGTCGAGCGGGATTCTGATCTGCTGCGGGGCAAAATCGTCGATCAGTTCAAATATCTTTTGAAGCATGGAATGGGAAATTATTGGGATGTATGGAGGGGGCATCTGAGATATGCCCCACCCGCTAACGTTCCCGGCTGGGAAACGGATAATCGATACGATTGCAGGACGTGCACCTCTCAACGACTGCTTACCTTATAAACACAGAGAAAGGGTGGAACCCTTGCGGGGGCTCCACCCTTTCTGTCATTGAGAACAAATGCACTTGAAAGAGATCAAGCGATAGTTTGCAACGGCTTAGAGATTCGGATTCACCTTGCTCCACTCTGCAACCGGGGGCAGTACGCCGAAACCGATCACTTCGTCGCGCATCGCGCAGAGGTGCTCGTAGCTCTTGGCGAGGTCGGCCATCTCCGACGGTGTGCCCTCCACCTTGCGATAAGCGCAGCCGTCCTTGGTGATCTCCACCGGCATCGCCATCATAATGTGGTGGAACTCGTCAGTCGACACGTAGGTACCAGCCGGCCAGCGGAATGTCTCACCGCCCATTGCTGCGCGGATCATCTCTACCGACACGTACGACGGGCTCTGGAACGAGGAGCGGCCGCGCAGGTTGATGATGTTGGCACCGCCCTTGATAACGCGCTGCTGCAGTGCAGCCCACTCCTCAGCGGGAAGTTTCGGGGTGCCGATCAGGTCGGTCAGCGGTGTGCCGTCCACCTTAGCCGTGGAAGCGAAGACTGCCATCTGCTCGCCGTGTCCGCCGAAGGTGCAGCAACCCGTAACAGAGCTCTGCGGAAGTTTAAAATACTTGGCCAGCTCGCTCTGCAAGCGTGTAGAGTCGAGGGCGGCCAAGGTGGTTACTTGCGAGGGTTTCAGCCCAGAGTAGATCAGGGTGATGAGGCCCGTGATGTCGGCAGGGTTGAAGATGATGACTACGTGCTTACAGTCGGGGCAGTAAGCCTTAATGTCCTTACCCAGCTGCTCGGCTACCTGCGCGTTGCCTTTGAGGAGGTCTTCGCGCGTCATGCCGGCCTTGCGGGCAGCACCGCCGGACGAGATCACGTACTTGGCGTCCTTCAGCGCTTCGGCTGAGTCGGTAGTGTACGTGAAGTTCATCCCTTCGAAGCCACAGTGGCGCATCTCTTCGTATACGCCTTGCAATGCGGGTTCATACACGTCTTGCAGGCAGATGTTGGGCGTAAGGCGCATCATCGCTGCGGTTTGTGCCATGTTAGAGCCGATCATACCGCCGGCACCAACGATTGTCAGTTTTTCGTTCGTCAAAAATTCCATAGAATATATCGTTTAAGTAAGTGATGGGGTGAAATCTTTTCGCAACGGCGGCAAAAGTAGAAGAGATTCGGAAATACGGAAATATTTCCGTAATCAATTTCACTCTTTCGTTCATGCCCGCCTGCTTGCTTGACATTCGGCCGCTCACGCTGCCTTTCGCCTGCTTAATCTTCAAATTAACATTCCCGGTGAGCGGCTCGACAGAAAAGGGAAAAATCAAAATGACATACTTTCAAAGAGATGTACCTTCGTTCCGCAAAGGGCTGTACATGCGCGGCTACTTTTGCGCTCCCCTATACCTATTATATATGCATCGACGTCTATCCGACAACCTGACCTTCCGCATTGTACTGCTTATGGCCACCACGGCCCTCACGGCTGTGTCGCTGGCCAACCGGCAGTGGCTGGCTGGCGCGCTGGGCGCACTGGCGAGCCTTGCCGCGGCTGTCCACACGGCAGCACTCTACCGGCGCAACCTCCGCAAGATCGCCTTCATGTTTGACGCTGTCGACAACGATGATCTAACCTTCCATTTTGCCACCCGACGGCAGTCGCCGGACGACACCCTGCTCAACGAGGCGCTCAACCGCATGCTCGGCATCCTCCTCCAGACTAAGGCCGATGCCATGGAGCGCGAACGATATTACGAATCGATCCTGCGCGCCGCCGGCACGGGCATCGTCGTCATCGACCCCAAGGGCTTCGTTCTGCAACGCAACGATGAAGCCCTCCGACTGCTCGGGCTACCTCTCTTCACACACGTCCGGCAGCTGGAGCGCATCGACCGGCGACTGGCCGACTGCTTCGCAGGCCTCCGAGCCGGCGAACGCTACGACATCGCCTTCAGCAATGAGCGCGGCGACGTCCGCCTCTCCATCCACGTCTCCGAAACCGTCCTGCGTGGACGCAGCGCTCTTCTGGCCGCCATCAACGACATCCGTGGCGAGATGGAGGATACCGAGGTCGAAACGTGGGTGCGCCTCACGCGCATCCTTACGCACGAGATCATGAATGCCGTAACGCCCATCACCTCCGTCAGCGACACCCTCCGCGACCGCTTCGGCCCGACCGACAGCGAGCTGCGCGCGGGTCTCGAGACGATCTCCGAAACGGGCAAAGGGCTGATGGCCTTCGTAGAGTCCTACCGCCGCCTGACCCGCATCCCAACTCCACAACCAACGCTCTTCTATGTCCGCCGCTTTGTCGAGCGCATGCTGCGGCTGACCCTCCCCGCCCCCACTGACGGTCGCCTGCCCATTACAGTCGACGTCGACATCCGCCCCGACGATCTCATCCTCTATGCCGACGAGAACCTCATAAGCCAGGTCGTGCTCAACCTGCTGAAAAACGCCGTGCAAGCCATTGGTCCCCATCGCTCAGACGGCCGCATCCGCATCGTCGCCTCCTGCTGCGCGGACGAATCCGTCGAGATCGAAGTCTCAAACAACGGTACGCCTATCCCGCCTGACGTAGCCGAACATATCTTCACGCCTTTCTTCACCACCAAAAGCGGCGGCTCGGGCATTGGCCTTTCCGTGGCGCGTCAGATCATGCGGCTCTCCGGCGGAGCCATTTCCCTCAAGCGCCCCATGTCAGACGGCCTGACCACCTTCCTGCTCCGCTTTCCCTGACCTCTTTTTTTCTCTTATAACCCCATTCACCCCCAAAACATTTCTATTATGAATCACTATCTCATTCACCCCACGCCCATTCGTCCTCTGCTCATCGTCGACAGTGGCCGTGGCATCTCCCAAATCGACTTCATCACCGACAACTCGCTCCCCCTTCCACCCGACGCCATAGAGCGCATCACGCCGCTGCTACAACACACCGCCACACAACTCACCGAATACTTCACCGGCCGCCGTCACTCCTTCGACATCCCCCTTGACGAACATGGCACGCCCTTCCAACTACGCGTCTGGGCTGCCCTTCGTCAGATCCCCTATGGTTCGACCTGGTCATACAAGCAACTGGCCTCCGAAGTAGGCAGCCCGAAGGGATTCCGCGCTGTCGGCATGGCCAATCACCGCAACCCGATCAGCATCGTCACCCCCTGCCATCGCGTGATAGGTGCCAACGGAGCGCTAGTGGGTTATGCGGGAGGAATAGGTATTAAACAGGCACTTTTAGACCTTGAAAAGCACATCTCTAGCGGTCTTTCTCAGCCTTTATTCATCAACGACCCGGAGCTTGTTTGAACTTTTTGCGAGAGAATCTCTATTTCTTCTTTGATTTTACAGAATATACACACTATATTGTCGGCCTAAACAACAGAAAGACGGATTTTCATGATTTCACATAGAGACATATTCCGAGTCAAACACAATGATCTAAAACCTGAAAAGGGAAAGATATTGATCTCCGAACCTTTCTTGCAGGACGCCTACTTTCAGCGTTCTGTTGTGCTACTGATCGAGCATGGTGGGGAGGGATCGATGGGCTTCGTCGTGAATAAGCAGACCGATTTGATCGTCAACGATTTCTTTCCTGAGCTCAAGGAACGTCCTGTGATTCCCATCTACTTAGGCGGCCCTGTCAGCCCAAACCATCTGTTCTTCATTCACTCCTTGGGCATGGCCATCCCCGGCAGTGTGGAGATCGGCGAGGATCTGTATTTCGATGGCGACTTTGATGTCCTTAAACGTCACCTCAAGAGCGATAATTCGGCCTATGAGCAGGTGAAGTTTTTCCTAGGGTATTCCGGCTGGACGAAGGAGCAGCTTGATAGTGAGATTGTGTGTAATTCATGGTTGGTAGGACATTCCTCCTGCCGCAGTTTAATCTTAGCCCGCGACGATTCGTTCTGGAATCATGTTGTGGAGCGGTTAGGCCATCCGTATAGTACGTGGATTAATTATCCCAAAAATCCGGAGATGAACTGATTCTTAGTTCTCCCTCTCCCCTCTATTTTCATTACTACATAAAAAACTGATGCGTTTATTCGACAGAACTATGCCCGAATAAACGCATCATTAATTTGTATTGAAATACAACTTATTATCTTGTCAGAAATATAAGAGTGACCCCGACAGGATTCAAACCTGTAACCTTCTGATCCGTAGTCA
>CALHPT010000345.1 GCA_938036405.1 uncultured Tannerella sp. | reverse complement strand
AGGACTGATCGCCAAGCTCATTGCGCGTTTTAACGAGCGCGCAGAAGAGATCGACGCGTCTTATAAACAAGGGCTGGCCATCAAAAAGGCGGCTGCCGAGAAGCGGAAGCAGAATCCGAACGCCCCGAAAGAACCGAAAAAGCCCAAGGAGCCGAAACCGAAAAAGCCGGGAAAGGACAACAAGGATCCGGATATTCGTCTGCCCGAGGAAGAAGGTCCGAAGAAGCCTGACCAGCCGAAAAAACCGGAAGAGGGTGGCACGCCCGGAGGCAGCGAACCACCCAAGAAACCCGAGCCAGGCGGTGGCGATAGCGGCGATCCTGATATCCATCTGCCGGAAGAATAGATTGAGGCATCTCGCTGTCCTCTCCATTTTGCGAACCTCCGCCCGGAGCCGACAGCAGCGCATAAGACGAGGCGCCCTCTCCGCAACATATCGCGGAAAGAGGCGCCTCGACGTCTGTATGTGCTGAATTTACCTCCTGTTTATCCTCTCCTTTTCTGCTACCTATATACATAGATCGATCGGGGAACGGGCGGACACGTACGCCTGCCCCACCCTTCGGGTAGGCGTATTTATTTCTGCGAAATGTGAGGGGGTACGGACAATCGGCCTCTCTACCTGCCTGCGGAAGAGATCCAATAGGCGCAAAATGCAACTCCATGCGCTTCGGATCCCTCTCCCGCACCACATTCCGCACCTTTCGACTAATCCCTACGTATTTTTGCGCCACTTATGAGGATTCCCAAGATGAACATACGATACGCTGCGGCGCTGTTGGCCGCTGGCATGCTCTGGGCGTGCCGTCCCGAGATGCCTGCCACTTCTACCATCACCATCGATCTGAACCGCCCGACGGTGGCCGTCGATCGCGATCTCTACGGGGTGACGCCGGAGGAGGCGGACGCGACCTTCCACCTCGGCGGATGGTCGGCAGACATGATCACGAATGGAAGTTTTGAAGTGGGTGAGTCCGCCGCGACGGATTCGATCGAAGGATGGCGCGCGCTTACGGCCGGATCGGCGCTGGCGATAGATGCCCGCGCCCCGCTGAGCGAGACGAACCGGCGGTCGCTACTCGTGCGCGGCAGCGTGGTGGCCGACGTGTCGCGGGGAGCAGCTGCGGCCCGTGGCGAGCGCTTCGATTTGACGTGTTACCTGCATGGCACAGCCGGCCGATCGCTCACCATCTCGCTGCGCGACTCCCTGGCCGGGCGCATGCTGGCCGAGCCGCTCCGGCTGACCCTCCCCGACGCTTGGACGACGCTCCGGCACACCTTCACGGCCACCGACAGCGTGTGCGGTGCCACGCTCGTTTTCGAGACGGACAGCGGCGCGTCGTTCGGGCTGGATATGGTCTCACTTTTCCCACAGAAAACGTGGCGCGGTCGGTCGGAAGGCCTCCGTGCGGACCTCGTCGAGGCGATCGCCGATCTGCATCCGCGTTTTATCCGATTCTCCGGACGCATGATGGCCGACGATGGGTCACGGCGCGTCACAGCCAGCGAATACACCCAGCTCTGTCGCGACCTGAACATACGCCCCGTCGTGACGAAGGCCGACGAGAGCTGTCCGCGATACTTCATGAGCGCGGATTTGATGATGACGCAGAGTGACCACTTCACCTCCGACAGCGTGGGTCGCTATTCGTCCTCGGCCACCTACGCCGACGCTTTCGGGACGTCCGGGACGGACGATGCCGGGACGATGCGCGCGGCCGTCGGTGAGGCGGCGTTCCTCATCGGCGTGGAGCGTCGGCCGGGCTGTGTCCGCGGCCTCTCCTACACGCCACTCATCGGCACGCCGAGCACGGGCGGACTGCTCCTGGCGGGCATGGGCCGACTGGTGCGCACGCCCTCGTATTACGTCTGGCAACTCTTCGCCGATCACCGTGGCCGACGGCTCCTCACCACGAACGTCACCACGGCCCGCAAGCCTCTCCTGACGTACGGCAAAGCCTCGGTGGCGGTCGTCGGTGACGCCTTTGCGGTCGAGTCGACAGACACCCTGCGCGGCAGTTCTTCGCGAACGTATAACGGCAGCCTCTCGGCACGTCTGATGCGCAAAATGAACGGCGCCTCGGGCTCCGTCCGACTGCGGATCCGCGATAATGGTCGCACCGGAGCACTCCGCGACGCGATCATCTTCGAACTGACCGACAGTACGGCACAACTTATTCACGAGGCGGGTACGCTGGAGCGTGTCCTGGCAGGCCCCTTCACGATCATGCGCTCGGCCGGCTGGGTGGAGGCCAAGGTGGAATGTGCCGACGAGGCGATTTGCGGCTATATCAACAACGTACGGGTGATCGAGGCCGCGGCGCCCTCCCGGCCGTCGTTAGTGGCCGTGGCGACTTCCGATCCGAAGAGTCGCACGATCATCCTCAAGGTGGTCAACACCACGCAGCACGACGAGCGGACAGCCCTACGCATCGAGGGCGGCAGCGTCGCCTCTTCGGCACACATCGTCAGCCTCTCCGCCCCTCCCACGGCCCGCAATACACCCCTCCAACCGACGGCCGTCGTGCCCGTGATCCGCAACGTGAACCTCCCCCGCTGGCCGATGGTCTACGTCTTCCCCGCCAACTCGGTAACGATCCTCACGCTGAAGATGAAGTGACGGAAGCGGCATAACCAAACGGCGTAAATGAGCAATGGCCGAGCACCTACGAGGAACATTTTCCTCAGGTACTCGGCCATTTGTCGTGTCAGGGAGATCGTATCTCGTTTCAAGAACCCCCATAAAACAGATTCGCGTACGACGGCGAGGAGCATGTCCTCCATCCGTTCGCACGCGAACCATTTCGTATGTGTCGGTCGGCTGATGCGCGACCGAAGTCTATCCGATCATTTCTTGGCTGCGCCTTGCTTGGCCACGGCCTCCATCAGCTTACGTACCTCCTCGGGATCGCCCAGGAAGTAGTCCTTCGTAAGTTGCAGGTTGTCGTCAAACTCGAACACGTAGGGCACGGCCGTCGGCAGGTTCAGCGAGGCAATGTCCGTGTCGGAGATGCCTTTAAGGTGCTTCACGATGCCGCGGAGGCTATTGCCATGAGCCACAACTAAGAGGTTGTCGTGCTGCTTGAGGGAGGGGAAAATGACGCATTCCCAGTAGGGCATGACGCGCGCGATGGCGTCCTTGAGCGACTCCGTGCGCGGCAGATACTCGTCGGGGACACCTGCGTAACGCGGATCCTTCTCCGGGTTGCGGGGGTCGTCAGCCTCCATCGCCACGGGGGCAATGTCGTAGCTCCGGCGCCAGATATGCACCTGTTCGTCGCCGTATTTAGCAGCCGTTTCGCTCTTGTTCAGCCCTTGGAGTGTGCCGTAATGCTTCTCGTTGAGACGCCACGTTTTCTCCACTGGGATCCAGTCCTCGTTCATACGATCAAGCACGCAGTTGAGCGTCTTGACAGCGCGTTTGAGGTAAGAGGTGTAGGCCATACCAAAGGCAAAGCCCGCGTCGCGCAAGGTGTCGCCAGCCTTCTCTGCTTCGGCCACGCCCTTCTCACTCAGATCAACGTCTGTCCAGCCCGTAAAACGGTTCTCCTTATTCCAGCAGCTCTCGCCGTGGCGCAGCAATACGATCTTTCTCATGTCTCTCTTCTCCCGAGATTATGCGAGGGTGATCGACGAATCGAGATAAACATCCTGGATGGCGTTGAGCAACGTCACGCCCTCGTTCATCGGCTTCTGGAAGGCCTTGCGACCGCTGATGAGACCCATACCACCGGCACGCTTATTGACTACGGCCGTGATAACAGCCTCCTCCAAGTCGCCCGCTCCGTGCGATTCGCCGCCAGAGTTGATCAGTCCGACGCGACCCATGTAGCCATTAGCCACCTGATAGCGACAAAGATCGATGGGGTGATCAGAAGAGAGCTCGCTGTACACCTTGTCAGCAGTGCGGCCAAACTTGATGGCCTTGAAACCGCCATTGTTGGTGGGGAGCTTTTGCTTCACGATGTCAGCCTGGATGGTTACACCGAGGTGGTTAGCCTGGCCTGTGAGGTCAGCGGCAGCGTGGTAGTCCGTACCGTCTTTCTTGAAGCCATTGTTGCGCAGGTAGCACCAGAGGATGGTGGCCATACCCAGCTCATGTGCATAGGCAAAAGCCTTAGCCACGTCTACGATCTGGCGACGGCTCTCTTCAGAACCGAAGTAGATGGTAGCTCCCACGGCTACGGCACCCATGTCCCAAGCCTCTTTGATGGTGCCGAACATCACCTGATCGTAGGTGTTGGGGTAGGTCAGCAGCTCGTTGTGATTGATCTTCACTACGAAGGGGATCTTATGGGCATACTTGCGAGCCACGGCGCCGAGTACACCGTAAGTCGATGCCACGGCGTTGCAACCGCCTTCGATGGCCAGCTTAACGATGTTTTCGGGGTCAAAGTAGATGGGGTTCGGAGCGAAAGATGCGCCGGCGGAGTGCTCGATACCCTGGTCAACAGGAAGGATGGACACGTAGCCAGTGCCAGCAAGGCGGCCGTGGCCGTCTATCTGGAAAGCCTGCGGCTGGAAATGCGGCCGTTCGGCGTCTCGGTCGTCACCATCTCGCCGGGGTTCATCGATACCGACATGACCCGGATCAACCCCTATCACATGCCCTTCCTGATGCCAGCCCCGCGCTTTGCGCAGGTGGCGGTGGATGCCATTCTGGCGCGCCGGCGCCGGATCGTGATTCCCTGGCAAATGGGATGGGTGGCCAGGCTGTTGCGCATCCTGCCGGCCTGGCTCTATGACCGCCTGTTTGCCAACAGTCTGCGCAAGCCGCGTCAGGGAGAGATTCCGCCGTCCGGTACGGGCGGAGCGGACAGCCCGCGCCATTGACGGACCAGAAGGTTCCGGGGAGTATCGAACGAGTGTCTACAGTGAAGAACCGGCCGGGCTGGTGGGTGTCGGTGAGTATGGCCGCCCTGCTGGGTTGCCTGTCCTCAGGCTGCGCCAGCGGCAACC